>NZ_JBFRXN010000004.1:600000-813687 GCF_040947875.1 Pseudomonas sp. MYb118
GCTGTCTTCCATGTGCAGAGCTCGGGCAAACGCGAAGTGACTGGCGCCAACGTGCTGGTTGCAATCTTCAGTGAACAGGAAAGTCAGGCAGTGTTTCTGCTCAAGCAGCAGAGCGTTGCCCGTATCGACGTCGTCAACTACATCGCCCATGGCATTTCCAAGGTGCCTGGGCATGGCGATCACTCTGAAGGTGAGCAAGATATGCAGGACGACGAGGGTGGTGAGTCTTCTGCTTCGGGCAATCCTCTGGATGCTTATGCCAGCAACCTCAACGAACTCGCGCGCCAGGGCCGCATCGACCCGCTGGTCGGTCGCGAGCTCGAAGTCGAGCGTGTCGCGCAGATCCTGGCACGTCGCCGCAAGAACAACCCGTTGCTGGTGGGCGAGGCGGGCGTGGGTAAAACCGCGATCGCCGAAGGTCTGGCCAAGCGCATCGTCGACAATCAGGTGCCGGACCTGCTGGCCAACAGCGTGGTCTACTCCCTTGACCTCGGTGCCTTGCTGGCCGGGACCAAATACCGCGGCGATTTCGAGAAGCGCTTCAAGGCGCTGCTCGGCGAGCTGAAAAAACGTCCGCAGGCGATCCTGTTCATCGACGAGATCCACACCATCATTGGTGCGGGTGCTGCGTCCGGTGGCGTCATGGATGCCTCGAACCTGCTCAAACCGCTGCTGTCGTCCGGTGATATCCGCTGCATCGGTTCGACCACCTTCCAGGAATTCCGCGGGATCTTCGAAAAAGACCGTGCCCTGGCGCGACGTTTCCAGAAAGTCGATGTGACGGAGCCATCGGTGGAAGACACCGTCGGTATCCTGCGCGGCCTCAAGGGGCGTTTCGAGCTGCATCACAACATCGAATACAGTGATGAAGCCCTGCGTGCGGCGGCCGAACTGGCCTCGCGCTATATCAATGACCGGCACATGCCGGACAAGGCGATCGACGTTATCGACGAAGCCGGCGCCTTCCAGCGCCTGCAACCGAGCGAGAAGCGCGTGAAACGCATCGAGGTGCCTCAGGTCGAGGACATCGTGGCGAAAATCGCGCGGATTCCGCCAAAACACGTCACCAGCTCCGATAAAGAGCTGCTGCGTAACCTCGAACGTGACCTGAAGCTGACGGTGTTCGGCCAGGATGCTGCGATCGACTCGCTGTCGACCGCCATCAAGCTGTCCCGCGCCGGTCTCAAGTCGCCGGACAAACCGGTCGGTTCGTTCCTGTTCGCCGGGCCTACCGGCGTCGGTAAAACCGAGGCGGCGCGGCAATTGGCCAAGGCGCTGGGGATCGAACTGGTGCGCTTCGACATGTCCGAGTACATGGAGCGCCACACCGTATCGCGTCTGATCGGTGCGCCTCCGGGGTATGTCGGGTTCGACCAGGGCGGCCTCTTGACCGAAGCCATCACCAAGCAGCCGCACTGCGTGTTGTTGCTCGATGAAATCGAGAAGGCGCATCCGGAAGTCTTCAACCTGCTGCTGCAGGTGATGGACCACGGTACGCTGACCGACAACAACGGGCGCAAGGCGGATTTCCGTAACGTGATCGTCATCATGACGACCAACGCCGGTGCCGAAACCGCAGCGCGGGCTTCGATCGGTTTCACCCATCAGGACCACTCGTCCGATGCGATGGAAGTGATCAAGAAGAGCTTCACGCCCGAGTTCCGCAACCGCCTGGACACCATTATCCAGTTTGGTCGCCTCAGCCATGAGGTCATCAAAAGCGTGGTGGACAAGTTCCTTACCGAGCTTCAGGCGCAGTTGGAAGACAAGCGCGTGCAGCTGGAAGTGACCGACGCGGCGCGCAGCTGGCTGGCGCAGGGTGGCTACGACTCGGCAATGGGTGCACGGCCGATGGCACGTTTGATCCAGGACAAGATCAAGCGTCCGCTGGCCGAGGAAATCCTGTTTGGCGAACTGGCCGACCATGGCGGCGTGGTGCATATCGACTTGAAGGACGGCGAGCTGACCTTCGATTTCGAGACCACGGCTGAAATGGCCTGATGTTTGACTGCTGCAATGAAAAAGGCGCCGAAAGGCGCCTTTTTCATGTGCGACATCCCCCTCTGTAGGAGCGAGCTTGCTCGCGATGTACGCATAGACACCGCTGAGTGTCAGGCGCCCAGCGTCATCGTTGGCGACCATCGCGAGCAAGCTCGCTCCTACAGGGAGGGGGAGTGCACTCCCGCACAAACAAAAACGCCCGGCAGAGCCGGGCGTTTTGTATTGACTTGATTAACGGGCGCGGTAGGTGATGCGCCCTTTGCTCAGGTCATAGGGAGTCAGCTCGACGCGCACTTTGTCGCCGGTAAGAATACGAATGTAGTTCTTGCGCATCTTGCCGGAGATGTGCGCGGTTACGACGTGCCCATTTTCCAACTCCACGCGAAACATGGTGTTGGGCAGGGTGTCGACGACAGTGCCTTCCATTTCGAAGCTGTCTTCTTTCGACATGCAGTAAAGCCCTCGGTGTCCAATGAATGGCCCGGTGCAACTGCGCCAGGCAAAAGCGGCGTGCATTGTGCCCGAAAAATGGGGTTTACGCCAAGGGGTTCTAGTTAAGGACGACCCAGCGCTGGTTAATCAGCAGTTCAATCGGGCGATATTGGGTCTTGTAGTTCATCTTTTTGCAGTTTTTGATCCAGTAACCCAGGTAGACCGCTTCCAGTTCCAGTCGGCGGGCCTCGGCGATTTGCCACAGGATCGCGTAGCGCCCCAGGCTGCGGCGTTCTTCGGCGGGGTCGTAGAAGGTGTAGACCGCCGACAGGCCGTTGGGCAGCAAGTCGGTGACGGCAACGGCCAGCAACTGGTCATTCAGGCGAAATTCGTAGAAACGGGAAAACGGCAGGTCGCGCACCAGGAAGGTGGAAAACTGATCGCGGCTGGGTGGGTACATGTCGCCATCGGCATGCCGCTGCTCGATGTAGCGCTGATACAGCTCGAAGTATTCTTCGCTGAACCTGGGCTTGGCGGGACGCACCTGCAGGTCGGCATTGCGCTTGAAAATGCGTTTTTGCTGACGATTGGGCGCAAATTGCGCCACGGGGATGCGCGCCGGTACACAGGCATTGCAGTTCTGGCAGTGCGGTCGGTAGAGGTGATCGCCGCTGCGACGAAAGCCCATTTCCGACAGGTCTGCATAGACATGCACATCCATGGGCTGGCTGGGATCGAGGAACAGGGTCGTGGCCTGCTCCTCGGGCAGATAACTGCAAGAGTGGGGTTGAGTGGCATAAAACTTCAAACGCGCCAACTCGGTCATGATCAACCCTCGGGATAAGCTTTTGAATAAGTGTAAGCCAAGCGCGCCAAAGTCGCTCAGCAAACCCAGGTGGCACGGTTGGGTTGATCCAGGTGCCGCGCCAGGTAGCTGGCGAACTCATGGCGAGGGATGGCGCGGGCGCCAAGGCTGTGCAGGTGATCAGTGGGCATTTGGCAGTCGATCAGTACGAAGCCCGAGTCTTTCAGATGTCGGACCAGGTTGGCAAAGCCGAATTTGGAGGCATTGTCGGCGCGGCTGAACATCGACTCGCCGAAAAACAATTGGCCCATCGCCAGGCCGTACAGACCGCCGACCAGTACGCCATCGTCCCAGACTTCAACCGAGTGCGCATAACCACGCCGGTGCAGCTCCAGGTAAGCGTTCTGCATCGCTTCGGTAATCCAGGTGCCATCGGCGTATTCCCGAGGTGCGGCGCAGGCGCGAATGACCGCGGCAAAATCCTGATCGAAGGTCACTTGGTAGCGTTGCTGGCGCAGCAGCTTGTTCAGGCTGCGCGAGACATGCAGTTCGTCGGGAAACAAAACGGTACGAGGGTCCGGCGACCACCAGAGAATGGGTTGGCCTTCGGAAAACCATGGAAAGCAGCCATGGCGATAGGCCTGCACCAGGCGGTCGGCAGACAAATCGCCGCCCGCTGCCAGCAGCCCGTTGGGGTCGCGCATGGCTTTTTCCAGCGGCGGAAAAGTCAGGGAGTTGCGTTGTAACCAAGTCAGCATGGCATCCGGGCTTACAGAAGGGGAGGGCAGGGGTGGGCGGTGTGCCCACCGTGAGTGTGCCGTCAAACGGTTGGAATGTCGTCGAGGTATTTTTCAGCGTCCAGCGCCGCCATGCAACCGGCCCCGGCGGAGGTGACGGCCTGGCGATACACGTGATCGGCCACGTCACCGGCGGCGAATACGCCGGCAATGGCGGTAGCGGTGGCGTCGCCTTCGCTGCCGCCCCTGACTTTCAGGTAGCCGTCATGCATCTCCAGCTGGCCGATGAACAGGTCAGTGTTGGGTTTGTGGCCGATGGCGATGAACACGCCGGCCAGCGCCAGTTCACGGGTTTCCCCGCTCTGGCCGTCGCGCAGGCGGGCGCCGGTCACGCCGCTGGCGTCGCCGAGGATTTCATCCAGGTGCTGGTTCCAGTGCAGGCGGACATTACCATTGGCGGCCTTGTCGAAGAGTTTGTCCTGAAGGATTTTCTCGGCGCGCAATTTATCGCGGCGGTGAATCAGGTGGACTTCCCGGGCGATATTGGACAAATACAGCGCCTCTTCCACGGCGGTATTGCCGCCGCCCACCACGGCGACCACCTGGTTGCGATAAAAGAAGCCGTCGCAGGTCGCGCAGGCGGATACGCCCTTGCCGGCAAAAGTGTCTTCGGAGGGCAGGCCCAGGTATTGCGCCGAGGCGCCCGTGGCAATAATCAGTGCATCGCAGGTATAAGTACCGCTGTCACCGGTAAGTTCGAACGGACGCTGTTGCAACTTGGCCGTGTGGATGTGGTCGTAAACGATCTCGGTGTCAAAGCGTTCGGCGTGTTTTTGCATGCGTTCCATCAATGCCGGGCCGGTCAGGCCTTCCACGTCACCGGGCCAGTTGTCGACTTCGACGGTGGTGGTGAGCTGGCCACCTGCCTGTATGCCGGTAATGACCACGGGTTTGAGGTTGGCACGCGCGGCGTACACCGCTGCACTGTAACCGGCCGGGCCAGAACCCAGAATGATCAGGCGGCAATGCTTGGACTCGCTCATAAAAACACCTCATAAGCCTTTGTCACAAAAGAGAATGCATGCTCAAATTGGGTCGCAGCAAGCGCACAGTTGGCTATGCTGCATGCAGGCGCGTGAAACATGGCATCGGCCGGACAAACCCGTACAATGCGGCTTGTAACAAAATAAGCATTGCACGCCGTGTTTATAAAAACCGGAGTGCAATGTTAAAAGTAGTCCCAGTTGCGCTCGTTAACTTTTTTACCTGCCTGGATTGGGCAGTTTTTTATAGTCATTCAACAGATGGACGCGCCGTTGGCGGCGCAGGAAAAGAAGCGTTTTGAAGAAATCCACCGCAGCACCGAAACCAGCCGTCGTTCCGATCTGGCGCCAGAACTTGCACTACCGACTCAAGGAAGGTGCATTGATCGCCATCGGCGCCCTGTGCCTGTTCCTGATGATGGCCTTGCTGACGTACGGCAAGGACGATCCGGGCTGGAGCCACAACAGCAAAATCGACGACGTGCAGAACTTCGGCGGTCCGGCCGGCTCGTACAGCGCTGACATCCTGTTCATGGTGCTGGGTTATTTCGCCTACATCTTCCCGCTGCTGCTGGCGATCAAGGTCTATCAGATCTTCCGCCAGCGTCACGAACCCTGGCAGTGGAGCGGCTGGCTGTTCTCCTGGCGCCTGATCGGCCTGGTGTTCCTGGTGCTGTCGGGTGCGGCGCTGGCACACATCCATTTCCATACCCCGACCGGCCTGCCGGCTGGCGCGGGTGGCGCATTGGGCGAGAGCCTGGGCGACCTGGCCAAGAACGCCTTGAACATCCAGGGCAGCACCTTGCTGTTCATCGCCCTGTTCCTGTTCGGCCTGACGGTGTTCACCGACCTGTCATGGTTCAAGGTGATGGACCTCACCGGCAAGATCACCCTCGACCTGTTCGAGCTGGTCCAGGGCGCCGCCAATCGCTGGTGGTCGTCGCGGGTCGAGCGCAAGCAACTGGTGGCGCAACTGCGCGAGGTCGACGACCGCGTGCATGACGTGGTCGCCCCGACCGTCACCGACAAGCGCGAACAGGCCAAGGTCAAGGAGCGCCTGATCGAGCGCGAGCAGGCCCTGAGCAAACACATGTCGGAGCGCGAGAAGCAGGTGCCGCCAGTCATTGCCCCGGCACCGGTCAAGCCGGCCGCGCCCAGCAAGCGCGTGGAAAAGGAAAAGCAGGTGCCGTTGTTCGTCGACAGCGCCGTGGAAGGTACCTTGCCGCCGATCTCGATTCTCGATCCTGCGGAAAAGAAACAACTCAATTACTCGCCTGAATCCCTGGCGGCGGTCGGCCACTTGCTGGAGATCAAGCTCAAGGAGTTCGGCGTCGAGGTCGCGGTGGATTCGATCCATCCGGGCCCGGTGATCACCCGCTACGAAATCCAGCCGGCCGCCGGGGTCAAGGTCAGCCGCATCGCCAACCTGGCCAAGGACCTGGCGCGTTCGCTGGCCGTGACCAGCGTGCGGGTGGTGGAAGTGATTCCGGGCAAGACCACCGTTGGTATCGAGATCCCCAACGAAGACCGGCAGATCGTGCGCTTCTCCGAAGTGCTGTCGACCCCTGAGTACGACAACTTCAAATCCCCGGTCACCCTGGCCCTGGGCCACGACATCGGCGGCAAGCCGGTCATTACCGACCTTGCGAAAATGCCGCACCTGCTGGTGGCCGGTACCACCGGTTCCGGTAAGTCGGTGGGTGTGAACGCGATGATCCTGTCGATCCTGTTCAAGTCCGGGCCTGATGACGCCAAGCTGATCATGATCGACCCGAAAATGCTCGAGTTGTCGATCTACGAGGGCATTCCGCACCTGCTGTGCCCGGTGGTCACCGACATGAAGGACGCGGCCAACGCCCTGCGCTGGAGCGTGGCGGAGATGGAGCGTCGCTACAAACTGATGGCCAAGCTCGGCGTGCGTAACCTGTCGGGCTTCAACGCCAAGGTCAAGGATGCCATCGAGGCCGGCGAGCCGTTGAGCGATCCGCTGTACAAGCGCGAAAGCATCCATGACGAAGCGCCGCTGCTGAGCAAGCTGCCGACCATCGTGGTGGTCGTCGACGAATTCGCCGACATGATGATGATCGTCGGCAAGAAGGTCGAAGAGCTGATCGCCCGTATCGCCCAGAAGGCGCGGGCGGCGGGTATCCACCTGATCCTGGCGACCCAGCGGCCGTCGGTGGATGTGATCACCGGTCTGATCAAGGCTAACATCCCGACCCGCATGGCGTTCCAGGTGTCGAGCAAGATCGACTCGCGGACCATCATCGACCAGGGTGGCGCCGAGCAACTGCTGGGCCACGGTGACATGCTCTACATGCCGCCGGGCACCAGCCTGCCGATCCGGGTGCACGGCGCGTTCGTGTCCGACGACGAGGTTCACCGGGTCGTCGAGGCCTGGAAACTGCGCGGTGCGCCGGAGTACAACGACGACATCCTCAACGGTGTCGAAGAGGCCGGCAGCGGCTTTGAAGGCAGCAGCGGCGGTGGCGATGGTGATGACCCTGAAGCCGACGCGCTGTACGACGAAGCGGTGCAGTTCGTCCTGGAAAGCCGCCGGGCTTCCATTTCCGCGGTTCAGCGCAAGTTGAAAATCGGCTACAACCGCGCCGCGCGCATGATCGAAGCCATGGAAATGGCGGGGGTCGTGACGGCCATGAACACCAACGGTTCGCGTGAAGTCCTGGCCCCTGGCCCGGTACGCGACTGATCGGATATTGACAGGGGGCGCCTCCATGGCGCCGCCCATACTCCCACGACTGTTATGAGGACTCCCATGCGTCTGATTCGCATGCTGTTGCTGCCGGTACTGGCCCTGACCACGCTTTCGGCCCACGCCGATGACAAGGACGTGGCGCGCCTGACCCAACTGCTGGAAAAATCCCAGACCCTGAGCGCCCGTTTCTCCCAGTTGACCCTCGACGGCAGCGGCACCCAGTTGCAGGAAACCGCCGGTGAAATGTCCGTGCAGCGTCCGGGGCTGTTCTACTGGCACACCGATGCACCGGCCGAGCAGGTCGTGGTGTCCGACGGCAAGAAGGTCACCCTGTGGGACCCGGACCTGGAGCAGGCCACCATCAAGACCCTCGACCTGCGCCTGAGCCAGACCCCGGCCTTGCTGCTGTCGGGCGATGTGTCCAAGATCAGCCAGAGCTTCGACATCAGCGCCAAGGAAGCCGGTGGCGTGATCGACTTCACCTTGAAGCCAAAGACCAAGGACACCCTGTTCGACAGCCTGCGCCTGTCGTTCCGCAATGGCCTGGTCAATGACATGCAACTGATCGACAGCGTCGGCCAGCGCACCAACATCCTGTTCACCGGGGTGAAGGCCAACGAAGCGATCCCGGCGTCCAGGTTCAAGTTCGACATCCCCAAAGGGGCGGACGTGATCCAGGAATAACACGGTCTCCTGTAGGAGCGAGCTTGCTCGCGATGCGGGAGTGTCAGTCTCCGTATTTGTAACCTGACACACCGCATCGCGAGCAAGCTCGCTCCTACAGGGCCGCATTTACAAAACGAGGTTTCAACGGCACGTGATGGACCTGTTTCGCAGCGCCCCGATAGCCCAGCCCCTGGCCGCGCGCCTGCGTGCGACCAACCTGGACGAGTACGTCGGTCAGGAACACGTGCTCGCGCGCGGCAAGCCCTTGCGCGAGGCGCTGGAGCAGGGCGCGTTGCATTCGATGATCTTCTGGGGCCCGCCGGGCGTGGGCAAGACCACCCTGGCGCGGTTGCTGGCGGAAGTCTCGGATGCGCATTTCGAAACGGTCTCGGCGGTCCTCGCCGGGGTCAAGGAAATCCGCCAGGCGGTGGATATCGCCAAGCAACAGGCCGGGCAGTACGGCAAGCGCACCATCCTGTTCGTTGATGAAGTGCACCGCTTCAACAAGTCCCAGCAGGACGCGTTCCTGCCCTACGTCGAAGACGGCACGCTGATTTTCATCGGCGCGACCACCGAAAACCCCTCGTTCGAACTCAACAACGCCTTGCTCTCGCGGGCGCGGGTCTATGTGCTGAAAAGCCTCGACGAAACCGCGTTGCGCAAACTGGTGCACCGCGCGTTGACCGAAGAGCGTGGCCTGGGCAAGCGTCACCTGACGATCAACGATGAAGGTTTCCAGATGCTGCTGTCCGCCGCCGATGGCGATGGCCGGCGTCTGCTCAACCTGCTGGAAAATGCCTCCGACCTCGCCGAGGACCACAGCGAGATCGGCGTCGACCTGTTGCAGAGCCTGCTCGGCGATACCCGTCGGCGCTTCGACAAGGGTGGCGAAGCGTTCTATGACCAGATTTCCGCGCTGCACAAGTCGGTGCGTGGCTCCAACCCCGATGGCGCCCTGTACTGGTTCGCGCGGATGATCGACGGCGGTTGCGACCCGTTGTACCTGGCTCGCCGCGTGGTGCGCATGGCCAGCGAAGACATCGGCAACGCCGACCCGCGTGCGCTTAGTCTGTGCCTGGCCGCCTGGGACGTGCAGGAACGCCTGGGCAGCCCGGAAGGCGAGTTGGCGGTGGCCCAGGCCATCACCTACCTGGCTTGTGCGCCGAAAAGCAACGCGGTGTACATGGGCTTCAAGGCCGCCATGCGCAGCGCCGCCGAGCACGGCTCGCTGGAAGTGCCGCTGCACCTGCGCAATGCGCCGACCAAGCTGATGAAACAATTGGGTTACGGCGACGAGTACCGCTACGCCCACGATGAGCCGGATGCCTACGCCGCCGGCGAAGATTACTTCCCCGAAGCGCTTGAGCCGCAACCGTTCTATCAGCCGGTGCCGCGGGGCCTGGAATTGAAGATCGGCGAGAAGCTCAATCACCTCGCCCAACTGGATCGCCTGAGCCCAAGGCAGCGGAGAAAATAGTGCTCCCATTGATCGTTGCGGTGTCCGTCGGAGGGGTGGCCGGCACCCTGTTGCGCTTCGCCACCGGCAATTGGATCAACGCCAATTGGCCGCGGCACTTCTATACCGCGACGCTCGCCGTTAATATCATCGGCTGTTTGCTGATCGGCGTCCTGTACGGCCTTTTTTTGATACGCCCGGAAGTACCGATCGAGGTGCGTGCCGGGTTGATGGTTGGCTTCCTCGGGGGGCTGACGACTTTTTCATCCTTTTCACTGGATACGGTGCGCCTGCTGGAAAGCGGGCAAGTGCCGCTGGCCCTGGGCTATGCTGCCATCAGCGTATTCGGCGGGCTGCTCGCCACCTGGGCTGGCCTGTCCTTGACCAAACTTTGATAACGAGAGACCGACATGCTCGATTCCAAACTGTTACGTAGCGATCTTCAGAACGTAGCGGACCGCCTGACTTCCCGTGGTTTCAAACTGGATGTCGCGCGCATCGAAGCGCTGGAAGAACAGCGCAAGACCGTCCAGACCCGCACCGAAGCGCTGCAGGCTGAGCGTAATGCCCGTTCCAAATCCATCGGTCAGGCCAAGCAGCGTGGCGAAGACATCGCGCCATTGATGGCCGACGTCGAGCGCATGGCCAACGAATTGAGCGCCGGCAAGGTCGAGCTGGACACCATCCAGACCGAACTGGACTCGATCCTGCTGGGCATCCCCAACCTGCCGCACGAGTCCGTGCCGGTCGGTGCCGACGAAGAAGGCAACGTCGAAGTGCGCCGCTGGGGCACGCCGACCGCGTTCGACTTCCCTGTACTGGACCACGTAGCCCTGGGCGAGAAGTTCGGCTGGCTGGATTTCGAAACCGCCGCCAAACTGTCCGGCGCACGTTTCGCCCTGTTGCGTGGCCCGATTGCCCGCCTGCACCGCGCCCTGGCGCAGTTCATGATCAACCTGCACGTCACCGAGCACGGCTACGAAGAGGCCTACACGCCTTACCTGGTCCAGGCCCCGGCGCTGCAAGGCACCGGCCAACTGCCGAAATTCGAGGAAGACCTGTTCAAGATCGGCCGCGAAGGCGATGCCGACCTGTACCTGATCCCGACCGCCGAAGTGTCGCTGACCAACATCGTGGCCGGCGAAATCGTCGATGCCAAACTGCTGCCGATCAAGTTCGTCGCCCACACGCCGTGCTTTCGCAGTGAAGCCGGCGCGTCGGGTCGTGACACCCGCGGCATGATCCGCCAGCACCAGTTCGACAAGGTCGAGATGGTGCAAATCGTCGAGCCGACCAAATCCATGGAAGCCCTGGAAAGCCTGACCGCCAACGCCGAGAAGGTCCTGCAACTGCTGGAACTGCCTTACCGCACCCTGGCGCTGTGCACCGGCGACATGGGCTTCAGCGCGGTCAAGACCTACGACCTGGAAGTGTGGATTCCGAGCCAGGACAAATACCGCGAGATCTCGTCGTGCTCCAACTGCGGCGACTTCCAGGCCCGCCGTATGCAGGCGCGTTTCCGTAACCCGGAAACCGGCAAGCCGGAACTGGTGCACACCCTGAACGGCTCCGGCCTGGCAGTCGGTCGTACTCTGGTGGCGGTGCTGGAAAACTACCAGCAGGCCGACGGTTCGATCCGTGTGCCAGAGGTCCTCAAGCCATACATGGGTGGCCTTGAGGTCATCGGCTAAATGGACTATCTGCCGCTGTTTCACAACCTGCGCGGCAGTCGTGTGTTGGTCGTCGGTGGGGGGGAGATTGCCTTGCGCAAGTCCCGCCTGCTGGCCGACGCCGGTGCGCAATTGCGGGTGGTTGCTCCTGAAGTCGAATCACAACTGCGTGAGCTGGTTGATGCAAGCCAAGGCGAGTGCCTGCTGCGCGGTTATCTGGAAACGGATCTGGACGGCTGCACGCTGATCATCGCCGCGACCGACGACGAACCGTTGAATGCACGGGTGTCTGCCGACGCCCATCGGCGCTGTGTGCCGGTCAACGTGGTGGACGCGCCGGCGCTGTGCAGCGTGATTTTCCCGGCGATCGTCGACCGTTCGCCATTGGTGATTGCCGTGTCCAGCGGGGGCGATGCGCCGGTGCTGGCGCGACTGATCCGCGCCAAGCTGGAAACCTGGATTCCTTCGACCTACGGTCAGTTGGCCGGCCTGGCGGCGCGTTTCCGCAACCAGGTCAAAGGCCTGTTTCCGGATGTGCAGCAACGCCGGGCGTTCTGGGAAGACGTGTTCCAGGGCCCGATTGCCGACCGCCAACTGGCCGGGCAGGGCGCCGAAGCCGAGCGTTTGTTGCAGGCGAAGATCGCCGGCGAGGCGCCGGTGGCCACGGGTGAGGTGTACCTGGTGGGGGCAGGGCCGGGCGATCCCGATCTGCTGACCTTCCGCGCCTTGCGTCTGATGCAGCAAGCCGACGTGGTGCTGTACGACCGCCTGGTGGCTCCGGCGATCCTCGAACTGTGCCGTCGCGATGCCGAACGCGTGTACGTCGGCAAGCGCCGCGCCGATCACGCCGTGCCCCAGGATCAGATCAACCAGCACCTGGTGGAACTGGCCAAACAGGGCAAGCGCGTGGTGCGGTTGAAGGGCGGTGATCCGTTCATCTTCGGCCGGGGCGGCGAAGAGATCGAAGAGCTGGCAGCCCAGGGCATTCCGTTCCAGGTGGTGCCGGGCATCACCGCGGCCAGTGGCTGCGCGGCGTATGCCGGCATCCCGCTGACCCACCGTGATTATGCGCAGTCGGTACGCTTCGTCACCGGTCACCTCAAGGACGGTTCCACCGATCTGCCGTGGGCCGACCTGGTGGCACCGGCGCAGACCCTGGTGTTCTACATGGGCCTGGTGGGCTTGCCGGTGATCTGCGAGCAGTTGATCCAGCATGGCCGCGCGGCCGATACCCCGGCGGCGTTGATCCAGCAGGGCACCACCAGCAACCAGCGGGTGTTCACCGGCACCTTGGCCAACCTGCCGGAACTGGTGGCGGAGCATGAAGTGCATGCGCCGACGCTGGTGATCGTGGGAGAGGTGGTGCAGTTGCGGGACAAGCTGGCGTGGTTCGAGGGGGCGCAGGCGCAGGTCTGAAGACCGCGTCGCGCCTATCGCGAGCAGGCTCGCTCCCACAGGGTTATCGGTTGATCACAGATTTTGTGTTCACATCGATCCAATGTGGGAGCGAGCCTGCTCGCGATGCTTTTAAAGGCCTCAAGCCCTGCGCCAAACTCCCTTACCACTCAACCGCGCCCGATCATGGGCCCCGATGAAGTCCTGCTCCGGCCCCTTCGGCACTACTCCAGTCGGGTTAATGGTCTTGTGACTGCCGTAGTAGTGGTTCTTGATGTGGGTAAAGTCCACCGTCTCGGCGATTCCCGGCCATTGATAGATTTCCCGCAGCCAGTTCGACAGGTTCGGGTAGTCGGCGATGCGCCGCAGGTTGCACTTGAAGTGGCCGTGGTACACCGCGTCGAAGCGGATCAGCGTGGTGAACAGGCGGATGTCGGCTTCGGTCAGGTATTCGCCGGTCAGGTAACGATTGGCCCCCAGCAGCTCTTCCAGGTAATCGAGCTCCGCGAACAAACCATCGAACGCTTCTTCGTAGGCCTGTTGCGAAGTGGCGAAGCCTGCGCGGTACACGCCGTTGTTCACGGCCGGGTAAATGCGTTCGTTCAGCGCATCGATCTCGCCGCTTAGCGGGGCGGGGTAGAAGTCCAGGTCATTGCCGGTCAGGTCGTCGAAGGCGCTGTTGAACATGCGGATGATCTCCGCCGATTCATTGCTGACGATGCGTTTCTGCTGCTTGTCCCACAGCACTGGCACGGTGACGCGCCCGGTGTAGTCGGCGGTGTCGGCGGTGTAGCGCTGGTGCATGAAGTCGAAGTGATCGAGCTTGTCGCCGGTGGAGCCGAGTTGCTGGTCGAAGGTCCAGCCGTTTTCCAGCATCAGCCAACTGACCACCGACACGTCGATCAGGCTTTCCAGGCCCTTGAGCTTGCGCAGGATCAGCGTGCGATGGGCCCACGGACAGGCCAGGGACACGTAGAGGTGATAGCGACCGGCCTCGGCAGCAAAGCCACCCACACCGCTCGGGCCGGGCTGGCCGTCAGCCGTGACCCAGTTGCGCCGCTGCGCCTGTTCGCGCTGGAACGCGCCGTCCTTGCTGCTTTCGTACCACTTGTCCTGCCATTGACCTTCTACGAGCAAACCCATGTTCAAGACTCCTCAAACCGATAAAGATTGGAGAGGAGTCTATTCCGATAGGTTCGATAAAAAAGCGCAAAGGTTAAACAGTTATTATCGACTAATTCGATTTGTCCCGCGCATCCCAATAATGTTGGGCGGTTTCGAAGGCTTGCTCGCGGGTTTGACCGAGGCCGCGCAAGGCCAAAGCCATGGTCGAAATCAGCGCCATTTGCGGGTAGCTGTCGACCACCTCGCCGTGCCATACGGCCTTCAGATGGGCGGTCTCCAGCGCGGCTGGCTTTACGTGGCGCTGCGCCGATAGCTGCGGCCATTCTTCGTCCCAGCTTTCGCCAGCGGTGGTGCCGTACAGGTGACTGTCGGCGTCGGGGTTGATTTCGATTTCGCCGCCGTCACCCTTGATCACGATGGCGGTGTCGCCGAGCAGGCGGCTGGCCTCGCGGTGTACCGCCTGGTAACCGGGGTGGAAGATACTTTGCAGACCGCAACGGGCGCCCAGCGGGTTGAGGATGCGTGCCAGGGAGTGGATCGGCGAACGCAGGCCCAGGGTGTTGCGCAGGTCGATCATGCGTTGCAGTTGCGGCGCCCAGTCCACCAGCGGCATGAATGCCAGGCCGCCATGGTCCAGAGCGTCGCCCACCTGTTGCCAGTTGCGGCACAACGGGATGTTCAATTCGCCCAGCAGTTGTTCGCTGTACAGCCGCCCGGCGGTGTGCGCGCCGCCGCCGTGCATGAACACCCGCAGGCCGTTCTGCGCCAGGCACTTGGCCGCCAGCAGGTACCATGGCAGGTGGCGTTTCTTGCCGGCATAGGTCGGCCAGTCCAGATCGACCGCAAGCTTCGGCGCCTGCAAGCGCTCGCGCAGGGCTTCGGTGAACCCGGCCATTTCCTCGGCGCTCTCTTCCTTGTGCCGCAGCAGCATCAGGAAAGCGCCCAACTGGGTGGCCTCGACCTGTTCGTCGAGCACCATGCCCATGGCCTGGCGGGCTTCTTCGCGGGTCAGGTCGCGGGCGCCGCGCTTGCCTTTGCCGAGGATCCGCACGAATTGGGCGAACGGGTGCTCGGCAGGCGTTTCGAGGGTCAACGCTGGGTAGTCGGTCATAGGCAATTCGTCGGTTTGGGCAGGCCCGCCAGTTTCGCGGCGAGCTTGGCGGGGGTGCCTTTGAACAGGCGGTTCAGGTGCAGGCTGTTGCCTTTGTCCGGGCCGAGTTTCAGGGCGGTGTATTTGATCAGCGGGCGCGTCGCCGGCGACAGCTGGAATTCTTCGTAGAAGGCACGCAGCAGCTCGAGGATTTCCCAGTGCTCGGGGCTTAATTCGATGTCTTCGGCGGCGGCCAGGGCGCTGGCGACCTCGGCGGACCAGTCGTTCAGTTCGACCAGGAAGCCGTCCTTGTCCAGGGCGATGGCGTGTTCGCCTACGGTCAGTGCGTTCATAGCCAGCTGTTGACCTTGTCGTAGTGCAGCGACAACTCGACAAAGGCCGGGTAGTCGATGGCGCGGGCGTGGCCTGGAATGGTCAGGGCGCGCGCCTGGGCGTCTTCGGCGAGCACGTACAGGGTTGGCGCCCGCTCGCTCAGGGCCGTGAACGGCGCGGTGCCAGGCTGCAGCGCGTACACCGCGTCGCCGGTCAGCAGCAACCCGTCCTGGCTACCGAGCAGGCGCAGGCAGCTGCGCAGGCGATCGTCGCCGAACGGGGAGTGAGACAACACATGCAAAGTCGACATCAGAGGGTGATCACCTGGTCGTAACGGTCAATGAGGGCGGTGATTTCGCCGGCGGCCAGCAGTCGGGCTTCTTCGAGGGCCAAACCGGCCGGGTCCAGGCCGCGTTCAGCGGCGCTGTCTGCGCAGACGAACAGCTCGTCGACGCCGAACATCGGCAAGGCCTGCAGGTTGGCGCTCAGGTCCTTCTGTTGCAGGGCCTTGGCCTGCTGCTGCGCTGCGAGTTGCCACACGCCGTCATCGAGAAACAGCAGGCCGATGGGCAGGTCGAACGCACCGCCGGCGAGCACGATGTCCAGTGCCTCGCGTGCGCTCGGCCCGGACCACGGCGACTGGCGGCTGATGATCAGCAGGGATTTGGCCATGTCACGCACCTCCGAAGCAGATCAGGCGGTCGGCGTCCTGCACCGCATCATGCAACTGGCCCAGGCCGGACAGTTCCCATGGCGCGCCTACTGCTGCGGCTTCACGCTGGTAGCGCGAGGCTTCTTCGCCATTGAGCACGCCACGGCGCAGGGCGGCGGCGATGCACACCACGCCATCGAGCTGATGCTCGGTGACGAAGCTGCGCCATTGTTTGGGCAAGTCCTGTTCGTCCTGGGGCGTGACCACGCTGCTGGAGGCGTTGTAGACGCCGTCCTGGTAGAAAAACAGTCGCACGATCTCATGCCCGCCGGCCAGCACGGCCTGGGCGAACAGCAAGGCACGGCGCGAGGAGGGCGCGTGGGCAGCGGAAAATACGGCGATGGCGAACTTCATGGTGGACTCGATCTGTGAAACTGCGGCCATGATAAAGCTTTATCGGGGGCAGGTGTTCGCCTTGGACTGTGTTGCGGCCATCGCGAGCAGGCTCGCTCCCACAATGGATTGATGGCGTTCAAAAATCCCCTGTGGGAGCGAGCCTGCTCGCGATAGCGGCCTGAAGGCCAACACCATTACCGAGGCATATACCCCAACTGCCACCGCCGCGGAATCTTCAGCGACACCACCCCCAGCACCCCCGCGAGCACGCCGCTGGCGAACAGCGCCTGAAGCCCGAAATGATGTTCCAGCAGGGCACCGAGCACCGCGCCGGCGAACATGCCGGTCCAGGGCACCAGTTGCACCCGCCAGCCGTTGCGGCGCTCGCCCAGCAGCCAACGCCCCAGCCCGCGGCCAAACCGCGACAGGGCGCCGGTGACGTAGGTCAGGCCTACCGGCAGGCCGTTCACCTCTTCGACGGCGGCGTTGAGCATGCCCATGGCGATGATCGCCGCCAGCAGCGCTGGCAGTTGCTCGTCATAGGGCCAGCCCGCCGCCGTGCACAGCAACAGGGCGATGCACAGCAGCAAGGGCAGCGCGCGTCGTCCGCCGATGCGGCTGACCAGGATGCCCAGGGCATTGCCGATGACGAAGGTCGCGACCACCAGCAACAGGCGCAGGGTCAGGCCGAGGTCGCCGTCGCTGATGGCCACCGCGAGGCGGGTGGTGTTGCCGCTCATGAACGAGACGAAATCGCCGCTGGCCATGAAGCCGATGGCGTCGGTCATGCCGGCCAGGACCGAGAGCGCGGCCACCAGGGTCAGGCCGACGCGTCCGCGCCATTTCTGGGTGTGCAGGTGCCCAGGGCTGGCATGGGCGGTGGTGGATGAAGGCAGCATCGTCGGCGGTTTCCTCGAGCGGCGAAGGTCAGGGTTTCAGGCCATACAATTCGCAATATTCGCGCCAGTCCATCCCCGCCATTTCGGCGACCTCGCGGTGCACGTTCATGCGTTGGGTTTCGTAGTCGTGGGCGGTGGCGGCGGTCAGTTGCAAGGTCAGTTCCCAGGCAAACAAGCCCAGGCGCTCGGCTTCGGCTTCGAACGCTTCATTCAAGCGCTCTTCGCGAAATTGCGCGGCGGTTTCACCCTTGGCCTGGGCCAGCAGCGGGTTGAGGTTATCCAGCTCCTCGCGCAACGCGGGACGCTCATCGAGAAATCGCTTGAGTGCCTGCTCGTGTTGCTGTTCGGGTAACGACATGGACGCTCCTTGAAAGAGGACGATGCGGCATTTGCCAGTAAAGCAGAACGATACACCTGCCCACGGTGTTACAGTCGGCTTTTTCCTGACGAGCTCATGCAATGCGAATACTGATGGTGGCCCTGGCAGCAACGCTGCTGGCCGGATGTGCAGGTTCTGTGATGAACAATGCCCGTGGCGGTGCGCCGACCAAAATCCTGACCTCGGACAAACCGGAAAAAGTCGTCGCCCAGTGCGTGCAGTTCGCCTGGCAGGACGAAGCGGTGTTCGGCGTCGATGCCGGCGCCTACCTGGAGCCGGGCCTGCGCGGCGGTTCTACCGTGTATACGCGGTCGGCGGAGTCCTTCGTCGATATCCGTGAAGAGTCGTCGGGTACGGCGTTGAACTACTACGCGCAAAAAGATGACTTCGTCGCCAAGCGCCGGCTGGCGGCGTTGGCGACGTGTCTGTGATCTCCTGACCCCTCGGTTCCCCCCCCCCCCCCACACACACACACTGTGGGAGCGAGCCTGCTCGCGAAAAAACGCCCGAACAACGCGGTGTGTCAGACATCCCGCGTCGTCGTGGACACCCATCGCGAGCAGGCTCGCTCCCACAGTTGGCCGGTGGTGAGTGTCAGTACCGGGTCAAATGCTGTCGATCAACCGCTTCTGAAAAAAATGCCGCCGATGCCCCGGTGGGTAGTCGACGATCTGGCCCAGTTCGCTGTACCCCAGCTTCTGGTAGAACTGCGGCGCCTGGAAGCTGAAGGTGTCCAGCCAGATGCCCACGCAGGCCTTTTCCCGCGCCATGTCCTCGGCCATGCGCATCAGCTTCGAGCCCATGCCGTCGCCCCGGGCCTGTTCCGGCACCGAGAGCAGTTCGATGAACAACCAGCGGTAGAAAAACCGGCCATACAAACCGCCGAGGATTTCCCCCTGTTCGTCGCGCACCACCAGCGCCAGCAGTTCCGATTTGCCGTCACCGGCTTGTGCCACGTTGTAGGCGCGCAGCGGTGCGAGGATCGCCTCGCGGTCTTCCGGGGTCGGGTCTTGTCTGTGTTCAATGATCAAGGTCATCAGCTATATCCTTATGGCGAAGAGCGGCGAGCGTATCCCGGTTGCCGCGTTTGTTCCATCCCCCGCCGGAACCGTCGTCATCGCGCAGGTGTCTAGCCTCAAGAGCGTCATTTCAGAACGCGCCCGATGAGGATTGCCATGAACATTTTTGAAGCCCTGCGCGAAAGCCATGACCGTCAGCGTACCTATGCCAAGGCATTGATCGAGACCAGTGGCGACACGCCCGAACGCGTCGAGGCCTACAAGCAACTGAAGTCGGAACTGCAGGCCCACGAAACGGCCGAAGAGCGGCATTTCTACATTCCGCTGATGGAGTTCGACAACGGCGTGGACCTGAGCCGCCACGCGATCGCCGAGCATCACGAGATGGACGAAATGATGGAAGAACTCGACGAGACCGAGATGTCCAGCCCGGCCTGGCTGGCCACGGCGAAGAAGCTCAGTGACAAGGTGCATCACCACCTCAAGGAAGAAGAGCAGAAATTTTTCCAGATGGCCGGCAAGTTGCTCGACGACAAGCAGAAGGAAACCCTCGCCGGGCAGTATCAGAAGGAATACCAGGCGCAGCTTTCATGAAGCGTGGCTGTTGTCTAGGATGGGCGTTTTTTTGATGAGCTTTTTTTGCTGACGGAAGGACGCCCTGCCATGCCCAACACCGCCGAGCGGGTCAACATCATCGAGTCGCAGGTGCTGTCCCACGACTGGTACCTGCTGAAGAAAATCACCTTCGATTACCTGCGCAACAACGGCGATTGGCAACGCCAGACCCGCGAGGTCTACGACCGTGGCAATGGCGCGGCGATCCTGTTGTACAACCGCGCCAGGCGCAGCGTGATACTGACCCGACAATTTCGCCTGCCGGTGTTCGTCAACGGCCATGACGGCCTGTTGATCGAAGTGGCGGCGGGCCTGCTTGACGGCGCTGCGCCCGAGGTACGTATCCGCGAGGAAGCGCAGGAGGAGACCGGCTACCGCGTGCACCATGTGCAGAAGGTGTTCGAGGCCTACATGAGCCCGGGTTCGGTCACGGAAAAGCTGCATTTCTTCATTGCCGAATACGACGCCGCGGCGAAGGTCGGCGAGGGCGGTGGGCTGGAGGAAGAGACCGAAGAGCTGGAAGTGCTGGAGTGGTCGTTCGACGACGCGCTGCAAGCGTTCGAGCGTGGCGAGATCTGCGACGCGAAGACCATCATGCTGTTGCAGTATGCGGCGATGAAAAAACTGTTTGCCTGATTCCCGAATCCCCTGATCCCCTGTAGGAGCGAGCTTGCTCGCGATGCGCGCAAGGACACCGCGGGGTGTCAGGCATCCATCGTTATCGTTGACGACCATCGCGAGCAAGCTCGCTCCTACAGTTACAGTAGCCAGAAACCTTCAAGTCTCAGCAACAACTCCTTGGCCGCAAGCCCGCCGGCAAACCCGGTCAGTTTCCCCGACGCACCAATCACCCGATGACACGGCGCGATGATCGAGATCGGGTTGCGGCCATTGGCTGCGCCCACCGCACGCACCGCGCTGGGGTGGCCAATCTGTTCGGCGATCTGGCTGTAGCTGCGGGTTTCGCCGAAGGGGATGGTCAGCAGCGCCTGCCAGACCTTCTTCTGGAAATCGGTGCCGCGGAACTCCAGCTCCAGGTCGAAGCGCTGGCGGTTGCCGGCAAAATATTCAGTCAATTGTTGCCGGGCGGTCACCAGGATCGGCAGGTCGGGCGCTTCGCGCATCGGCCCGAGTCGGACCCGGTTGGGTTTGTCGTTTTCCCAGAGGATGGCCGCCAGTCTCGAACCGTTCGCGACCAGGGTCAGTTCGCCCACGGGCGAGGTCATGGTGGTGCAGGTGAAAGTCATGCCGGGATCTGCGCCCAAGAGCTGAACAAGGGGCAAGCATACTGCCTGATCGGGGAGGCGCAAAACGCAATCGCGACCATACTTGCCTGTGCTCTTGAAGCGTTGTCCTCTGCCCGGCGCAGAGCCTGAAAACAAAAAGAGACCGACCCATGAAGTTCGAACCTTTTGCCAAGTCGCTCATCGCGACCTCCCTGGCGCTCACCTGCCTTAATGCCTTTGCCGCCTCCGTGGCCCCGGTGGCCGCCGAAAACGGCATGGTCGTCACCGCCCAGCACCTGGCCAGCCATGTCGGCGTGGACGTGCTGAAGAACGGTGGCAACGCCGTCGATGCCGCCGTTGCGGTCGGCTATGCGCTGGCGGTGGTCTACCCGGCCGCCGGTAACCTGGGCGGCGGTGGTTTCATGACCATCCAGCTGGCGGACGGGCGCAAGACCTTCCTCGACTTCCGCGAAAAAGCGCCGTTGGCCGCGACCGCCGACATGTACCTGGATAAGGCTGGCAATGTCGTACCCGAACTCAGCACCCGCGGCCACCTGGCGGTCGGCGTGCCGGGCACGGTGTCCGGCATGGAGCTGGCGCTGAGCAAGTACGGCACCAAGCCACGCAAGGAAGTCATCGCCCCGGCGATCAAGCTGGCCGAAGACGGCTTCGTGCTGGAGCAGGGCGATGTCGATCTGCTGGAAACCGCCACCGATGTGTTCAAGAAGGACATCAAGGATTCCGGCGCGATTTTCCTGAGCAACGGCGAACCGATGCAGGTCGGGCAGAAGCTGGTGCAAAAGGACCTGGGCAAGACCTTGCGGGAAATTTCCGAGAAGGGCGCCGACGGTTTCTACAAAGGCTGGGTGGCTGACGCCATCGTCACCTCCAGCCAAGCCGGCAAGGGCATCATCACCCAGGCGGACCTGGATAAGTACAAGACCCGCGAACTGGCCCCGGTAGAGTGCGATTACCGTGGCTACCACGTGGTCTCGGCGCCACCACCGAGCTCCGGTGGGGTGGTGATCTGCCAGATCATGAACATCCTCGACGGCTACCCGATGAAAGAGCTGGGCTACCACTCGGCGCAGGGCATGCACTACCAGATCGAAGCCATGCGTCATGCCTACGTGGACCGCAACAGCTACCTGGGCGACCCGGATTTCGTCAAGAACCCGATCGCCCACCTGCTGGACAAGAACTACGCGGCGAAAATCCGTGCGGCGATCAATCCGCAGAAGGCCGGAGTGTCCAGCGAACTCAAGCCCGGCGTGGCGCCGCATGAAGGCAGCAACACCACCCATTACTCGATCGTCGACAAATGGGGCAACGCGGTCTCGGTGACCTACACCCTCAACGACTGGTTTGGCGCCGGGGTGATGGCGAGCAAGACCGGGGTCATTCTCAACGACGAGATGGATGACTTCACCTCCAAGGTCGGCGTGCCGAACATGTACGGCCTGGTGCAGGGCGAAGCCAACGCCATCGCTCCCGGCAAGGCGCCGCTGTCGTCGATGAGCCCGACCATCGTTACCAAGGACGGCAAGGTGGTGATGGTCGTCGGTACCCCCGGCGGCAGTCGCATCATCACCGCGACCTTGTTGACCATGCTCAACGTGATCGACTACGGCATGAACATCCAGGAAGCGGTGGACGCGCCGCGTTTCCACCAGCAGTGGCTGCCGGAAGAAACCAACCTGGAGACCTTCACCACCAGCCCGGACACGGTGAAGATCCTCGAAAGCTGGGGGCACAAGTTCGCCGGTCCCCAGGACGCCAACCACCTGGCGGCGATCCTGGTCGGTGCGCCGTCGCTGGAAGGCAAACCGGTGGGCAAGAACCGCTTCTACGGGGCCAACGACCCACGGCGTAATACCGGTTTGTCGCTGGGTTACTAGGGACTTGTCAGAACCAGGGGACGGATTTATGTTCTGTCCCCTTGTTCACCGACATTACAGGGACGCAACCATGGCCAGCGCACTGTTAATCATTGATGTCCAGCAGGCGCTCTGCGCCGGCGAGTACGAGTGTTTTGAAATCGCGCGCGTCATCGACACCATCAACGACCTCAGCGCCCGTGCGCGCAAGGCCGGGGTTCCGGTGGTGGTGGTCCAGCATGAGGAACAGGACGGCCCGTTCAAGCACGGTGCCGACGGCTGGCAACTGGCGGCCGGGCTGAATGTCGCACCCGGCGATGGGCACGTGCACAAGACCACCGGCGATTCGTTCTACCAGACTCCCTTGCAAAAACTGCTGCCTATCCAGGATTTCGAGCGCCTGGTGATCTGCGGTTTGCAGACCGACTACTGCGTCAATGCCACGGTTCGCCAGGCGCTGAAGCTGGGCTATGACGTGGTGCTGGCGGCGGATGCGCATTCTACCGTCGACAACGGCAACCTCACGGCCGAGGACATCATTGCCGAGCACAACAAGGACCTGGCGCATCTGACCGGGTCGGTGGCGCGGATTGATGTGGTGCCGGCGGCGGGGATCGTTTTTTAATCAGCTCTGTTTGCGGTGGACCTATCGCGAGCAGGCTCGCTCCCACAGGGGATTTGTGTACCACATGAGTGATCACACTGAAGACCTGTTGTGGGAGCGAGCCTGCTCGCGATGACTTCCTTCCAGACACCGACAATCCCACTCAAACATCCCCAACAACAACTACACTTAAAAACCTCCCGGCAATGGACTGCACCCTATTGACCTTGCCCGGTGGAGTAAGCCCTTGGTGGATCTCCTGGCGCTGCTGTACAACGGCCTGCTCGAGTGGGTGGTCCACCCGGTCGTGCGCCAGTTTCTCGGGCTGTTCGACCTGAACGGGCGCATGGGCCTGTTCTTCCTGTGTTGCTCCTTCAGCATCGCTTACCTGCTGTTCCGCGTGCGCAAACATCGCCATCTCACCCAGGCTCGTTCGTTCTGGCAGTTCATCGGCGGTGCGCGGGTGTTTTTCCATTCCTCGGCGCTGCTCGATTACCGTTACTACTTCGTGCGGGCGATCCTCAGGGTCGTGCTGGTGCTGCCGGTGGTCGCCCTGGTCGATCCACTGCTGCTGCGCTCGGGGGACTACGTAGCGTTCTTCACTCAGCTTTGGGGCGCGCGGGAGCAAGTGGAGCAACACCTGCTGCTGTCCCTGCTCTACGGGTTGGGTGTGTTTCTGGTCAATGACTTCATCGGCTACTGGGTGCATCGCGCCTTTCACTCTAAGTGGCTATGGGCCTTTCACAAGGTGCACCATTCAGCGCCGGTGCTGGTGCCCGCAACGGTCAGCCGGGTGCATTTCGTGGAGACGATCGTCGAGAAGCTGGCAACGCTGATCGGCATGGGCGCCTATGCGGGGGTGTTCTGGTACGCCTGCGGTGGTGAGGTCAGCCGCTATTTGCTGTTTGGCGTGACGTACCTGGTGTTCATCTTCAATGCGCTGGCGGCCAACCTGCGCCACAGCCATGTCTGGCTGTCGTTCGGCCCGACGCTTGAGCATGTGCTCAACAGCCCGGCCCAGCACCAGATCCACCACAGCGACGCGCCGCATCACCACAATCGCAACTTCGCGACCAACCTGTCCCTGTGGGACTGGATGTTCGGTACCCTGCATGTCACCACGTCCACCCCCGAGCCCCTGCGCTTTGGCATCGGTGAAGAGGGTCGCGATAAATACCAGAGCGTCTACAGTCTCATCGTCACTCCCTTCATCGACATCACCCAATCCGCTGCGTGGAGACCCCGTTCATGGATGTCCAGATTCATCGCGCCGACGCCACCCACCTCGACGGTGTTGCCCCCCTGTTCGACGCCTATCGAGGTTTCTACGGCCAGCCCTCGAACCTCGAACAGTCGCGCCGCTTCATCGCCGAGCGCATGGCCCGGGATGAATCGGTGATCTTTTTCGCCGAGGACGGGCAGGGCCAGGGACTGGGCTTCGTACAGCTATTCCCGACCTTTTCCTCGATCGACGCGCACCGCACCTGGCTGCTCGGCGACCTGTTCACCGCCCCCGAAGCCCGTGGTCGTGGCGTCGCCACACAATTGATGAACACGGCCCGCGCCTTTGCACTGTTGACCGGGGCCAAGGGCATGACGTTGGAAACCGCCACCGATAACCACACCGCGCAAAAGCTCTATGAGTCCCTGGGTTACGTGCGCGACACCGGCTACTACACCTATTGCCTGGATTTGAAGCAGGGCTGATCTCACCTCGGCGGCAGGTTCCAGCGCTCGCGCCATTGCGCGTATTGCGCTTCGGGCATTTGCACCAGCAGCGGCGACTGGCGCGGGTCGAGCCACTCGAACAGACGGTTGATGTCTGCCGGGTCCATCGCCGTGCAGCCTGCGGTCGGCGACGTGGGGCTGCGCCAGATGTGGAAGAAGATGCACGAGCCGCCAGCCGGCGTGGCCGGGCGGGTGTTGTGCTCGATGACGATGCCCTGGCGATAACCGGCTTCGTTGCGCATCTGTTCGGAACTGTTCCAGTCCCTGACGGTTTGCCCGCCGTCGACCAGTTCGTTGTAGTGACGCGACTGGCTGTCATCGACGCATTCGGTGGTCGGCGTCAGGGCGAGGTAGGGCAGGCGGGTGGCGCTGCTGGCCTCGTAGCCAAACGCGGTGCCGAGCTTGAACACCCCGGCGGGGGCCTTGCCGTCACCTTCGCGTTTGACCGGGGCATCTGCGGGCTCGACGCTGTTCAAACCCTTGCCCCAGGCCATGCCGTTCTTGCCCAGCGTTACCGCGAAGGCTTCGCCGATTTTATTGAAGGACTGGCCGGCACGCTCATAACGTTGGGCGGTGCCCTGGCTGTCATTCCAGTTTTTGCTGGTGACCACGATCAATTGCGCGGCGGCGTTGAGCGCGGTGCTGGTGTCGAGCGGCGTGATCGGGAAATCCATCACGTCGTTGGGCGCGCTGTTGTGGCTGTAGGTGAAGTGCCACCATTCTTTCGAATAGCCGGCGAAGCCTTCCTTCTCCATCGCACTGAGCAGAATCTGCCGGTTGGCCTTGGCGGCATCGTTGATCAACGGGCTGGCGGTGTGGGTGCGTTCGTCGAAACAGTCGAAGCCGGTGCCCATGTCGAGCGCGCCGTCATGCCAGCGCTGCGCATAGGGCGCGGTGCAGTCGGCCTGGCTGGCGCCGGCTGTCCAGGTCGCGGCCGGCAATGCCTTGGGCCCGATGAGGGTCAGGTCGACGGTGGAGCCCCGGGAGTGGTTGGACACCCGCGCCACGTAACCCAAACGCCAGAAGTCCTGTTTGTCCACGCGCGGGTAGAACTCGGCCTTGCGCGGGTCGCCCGGCTCGGAGGCGAAACGGCCCATGTCGGCCACCGCACGCGTGGGCCGATAGCAGTCGAACACTTTCAGCCCGTAACCTTTTGCCCGCAGCGAGGCCTGGACCCTGGCCAGGGCGTTGGCCGTGTCCCGCGTCAGCAGGCATTCACCTGCGGCGTAGCCGTCCAGTGGATGGCCGGTGAAGTTGTGCGCGGTGGCGTAGCGAATGTCCTGCTCGATGCTCGGGTCGACCGCGCGCAAGTAAACCATGTGTGCGGGAACCGACGCGGCAGCGGCGCTGCTGGCGATGCACAGCAAGGGCAGCGACAGCAGCCAGGAGCCGAAAGGGGTGGGCAAACAGCGCATGCGGACGTCTCCTGGCTGAGTCTTGTGAATCAGGCGTTGCTACGCCTTATCGCCGAACACCGGGCGGAAGAAACTGCGCTCGTAACTCAAGATGCAGCGGGTCTCTTCGGCGTACTTGAAGGCAGCGATGCACTCGGGGTCTTTCATCGAGTCCTGGCGATACTGCTCGTAAGCCGCCAGGCTGGGGAAACTGAACATCGCCAGGGCGATATTGTTGGCGCCTTCTGAAGGCAGGAAATAGCCGTGATGCTGGCCGCCGAACTTCTCGACCAGGGGAATCCACAGTTTGCCGTAGTGTTCGAAGGCTTCGAGCTGATACGGGTCCAGTACGTACTTGAGATAGCAGGTGATCATGTTTCACGCTCTTCCATGGGGTGGCCGGGGCAGCGCTGCAATCGTGCGCCCCGGTGCGTAGGCAATTTCCTCTCGCAGCCCTAGGATGAAGCCATTTGCGATGACAGACAAATGCTGCCTGCGCCGGGCAGGCAGCCTCGCTCAGCGATCCGCTGTCAGTACTGCGCGCGCAGCGACAGGGTCAGGCTGCGCGGATCACCGTAGAAGTTGGTGCCCCAGGAGGCGTCTACCCGATCGTAATACTTGCGATCGAACAGGTTGTTGCCGGTGAGGGTCGCCGACAGGTTGTCGTTGATCTTGTAGCCGACCTGGGCGGTGGCGATGCCGTAACCACTCTGCTCGAAGCGCACTTCACGCTGGTACCAGGTCTTGCTGACCACACGCACACCACCGCCGACGCTGAAGTCCTTGAGCGGGCCGTCGGTGAAGTCGTACTTGGTCCACAGGTTGAAGTTGTGCTTGGGCGTGATGGTGCTGAAGGTGTTGCCCTCGGTCGCTTCCTCGGCCTTGAGCAATTTGGTGCTGGTGAAGGCGTAGCCGGTGACGATGCTCCAGTTGTCGGTGAGGTTGCCGCTCAACTCGGTTTCCCAGCCCTGGCTGCGGGCCTTGCCCTGCGCCTTGTTGGTGGCGGTGTCGTTGTCGTATTCGGCGCGATTTTCATCGTAGATGCGGAACATCGCGATGCTGGCGTTCAAGCGCCCGTCGAAGAACTCGCGCTTGAGACCGACCTCGTACTGCTTGCCTTTGCGCGGGCCGATGGGGGTGTTGTCATTGCCGATCTCGCTTTGTGGCTTGAACACGCCGGTGTAGCTGGCATAGGCCGACAGTTCCGGGGTCAGTTTGGCGATGGCGGCGCCATAGGGCACGACCTTGCGGTTGATGCTGGTATGCACGTTGCTGAAGTTGTCGAAGAAGGCGTTGGCGTTTTTCGCGTCGCTCTCGTACCAGGTCACACGGCTGCCGCCGATCAGCTCCAGCCAGTCGGTGACGTTGATTTTGGCGCGGGTGTAGAGGCCGTACTGATCGGACTTGGACCAGTTGCCGTTGACCCGCTCGTAGTCATTTTTCGGAATGTCGATGCTGTCCGGATCATAGACATTGATCGGGAAGTACTCGCCGCCACCGTACGCGAAGTCCTTGTCCAGATGCTGGTACTCGGCGCCCACGGTGAATTCATGGGTGCGGCCCAGGGCCTCGAACGGCGTGGTGACGAAACTGTCGGCACCGATGGTCTTGATGTGGGTGTAGTAGTCGTAGGCCACGGCCCAGCTGTCGCCGGTCGCCGGGTCGACCGCACCGTCGGCCCAGGTGAAGTTGCGCTGCGGGGTTTCGGCGTCACGGTAGGTCAGGGTGGTCTTGAACTGGCCGCCGTTGTCCAGGGCGTGGTCGAGTTCGGCGAAGGTTTCCCAGACCTTCTCGTTGAGGGTGTTCCATCTGGCATCGACGAAGGTCGAGCGCGGTGCGTCGAGCAATTTGCCGTCGGCGAAAGCCGGCAGGCCGAACGCCGGCGTCGAGTGGTTCTGCTGGTAGGCGCCGCCCACCGACAGGGTGGTGGCAGGGTCCAGGTCCAGTTCCAGGCGGCCGTAGACCATCGGGCGTTCATTCTGCGCGGAGTCGACGAACGACTTGTTGTTCTCGTAGGCGGTGATGAAACGCCCACGCAGGGTGCCCTGGTCGTTCAGCGGGCCGGTGACGTCGACCATCGAACGGTAGTGGTCATAGGAACCGGCGGCGATTTCGCCACCCAGGGCGAAGTTGCCCAGGGCGCGCTTGCGCACCACGTTGATGGTGCCGCCGGGTTCGCCGGCCCCCTGGTACAGGCCGGACGGGCCGCGCAGCACTTCGACGCGGTCGTACATCGCCAGGTCGAAACTGGTGCCCAGGTCGCCCTGGCCGGTGGGTTGCGACACGCCATCGACCTGGACCTGATCGACGAGGAAGCCGCGCATGTACACGTCGTTGAGGCTCGACCCCGAGTTGTAGGTCTTGATCGTGACCCCGGTGACCTGGCGCATGGCGTCCTGCAGGCTGTTCATGTTCTGGTCATCCATGCGCTGGCGCGTGACCACCGACACCGACTGCGGGATGTCCTTGAGCTTGATGTTGCCCTTGCCGATGCTGACTTCGTTGGTGGTATAGGAATGAGTGCCTTCGGTGTTCACGCCCAGGCGCTCGCCGGTGATCGACGTGGCGCCCAGTTGCAGGGCATCGGAGCGGGCGGAACGGACCAGGGTGTAGCTGGCGTCGGCGCGTTGCACCAGTTCCAGGCCGGTGCCGCGGAGCAGCCGGGTCAGCGCCTCGAGGGGCGAATAGGTGCCGGACAGGCCGGGGCTTTGCAGGCCATCGGTCAGACTGGGGTCGAACGACAGGGCAATGTTGCTGCTGGCGGCGAAGCGTGACAGCGATACGCCCAGCGGGCCCGCCGGAATCTGGTAGCTGCGCGCATCGGTACGGGCTGACGCTGGCGGTTCTGCGGCCCAGGCCAGGGTGCAGGCACCCGAGATCATCAGGCTGAACAGGGCCTGGGAGGCTGTGCGGCGGAGTTTGGGCGTGAGTGCTGGGCTGAGTCGGGGCGTGCGGTAAACGGGCATCGAGAAGGAATCCTGTCGGTCAGGGATAGGGGGTGTTCTCCCTTGCCAGCCCACCGCGGAAAAAGTATCACCGCGTGGAAAATATTTTTTCGAGAGGGTCACGCCGGGGCAATCGTGACCCAATAACCGCCCAGGTGAGTGGTGACTTTCACCGGGTAGGTCAAGGCCAGCATGCTCAGTGCGCGGCGAGTGTCGTCCAGCGGGAACGCGCCGGAGATCGGCACCCGGGCGACGGCCGGATCGCAGCGCACGATGCCGTGCCGGTAACGGGCCAGCTCGGTGGCGAATTCCGCCAGGTTCATCCGGTCGGCCACCAGCATGCCCTGGGTCCAGGTGGTCAGGGAGTTGTCCGCCGGGGTCAGGGGGCCCATTTGCGTGGCGGAAAACGTGGTCTTCTGTCCGGCGACGATGATCGTCGGCGTTGCCTGTGGGCGGCCTTCCAGCTCGACCCGGACCTGGCCTTCCAGCACGGCCAGGCGCGTGATGCCGGCGTCTTCGCGAACGCTGAAGCGGGTGCCCAGCGCCTGCATGAGGCCCTGCTGCGTCGACACACGAAACGGTCGTCCGGGCACCTGGATGTCCGGGGCCGTCTGCACCAGGATTTCCCCCCGGCGAACCCGGATCAGGCGTTGCAGCGCGCTGTAGTCGACGTCGATCGCGGTGTCGGTATTGAGGGTCAACTGGCTGCCGTCGACCAGGGTGATCTGGCCACGTGCGCCGATTGCACTCTGGTAGTCGGCGGTCCAGCCCTGGCGTTCGTTCAACTGCCAGCCGGCCCAACCGGCCGGTGCCAGCGCCAGCAACGCCGCCAGGCGCCCGAGCATGGCCCGGCGTTGCGGGTTGGCGGGGCGATCCAGGGCCGGCATGGCCAGCTCCGGCGGCAGGCCGCCGAGTTTGCCCAGCAGCATTTCGGCGCGCTGCCATGCGCCTTCGCGTTCGGCGCTGCTGGCCCGCCACTGGTGCCATTGTGCGAGTTCTTCGGGGCTGGGCGAGCGTTCATTGAGGCGCATCAGCCACTCGGCGGCTTCTTCCAGGGTGGCCGGGCTGATCATCGCAGGCGTTTTCATTCGGTCATCAACGTCAGGCACTGCAAAAAGGCCTGTTTCATGTAGCGTTTGACGGTAATCAGCGAGACGTCGAGCTTCACCGCGATGTCTTCGTATTTCATCGCGCCGATCTGCGACAGCAGGAACGCGCGCTTCACCTGCGGGGGCAGGGCGTCGAGCATGGCATCGACTTCATGCAGGGTTTCCAGGATCAGCCAACGCAACTCCGGCGACGGGGCGTGCTGCTCGGGCATCTGCGCCAGCGCCGCCAGGTAGGCGCGCTCCAGGGCCTTGCGCTGGTACCAGTTCACCAGGATGCCCTTGGCCACACAGGTCAGGTAGGCCCTTGGCTCGGCGATCTCGGGCATTGGCCGGGCGAGGATGCGTATGAACGTATCGTGCATCAGGTCAGCCGCATCCATGCGGTTTCCCAGCTTGCGCTGCAGCCAGGCGAACAGCCAGCCCTGATGACCGATGTACAGGGCTTCGACACAACGAGCGTTCTGCTGGTGAATTGGAGAGTCGCTCATCGCATCAATAATTTCTGCTAGTGAGAATTATTAGCAATTGTAATGAGCGACATCGAGGACGGCAAGACCGAGCGCCTCACCGTTTTGGCCTAGTTGCCGTCGGCGACCTTGCGTTCGATGGCGTCGGTCTTGCGTTTGAGCGCTTCGGCTTCTTCTTCCTTGGTGCGGGGGGAAGTCGGCGTGATGATTTTATCGACGGCGTCGGGTTTGTCGTCGGTGTCGCGGTCTTGAGTGTTCATGGCTCGTACCTCCGTTGGCGTCACACATTGGATGTGCTGGCCAACGGCGAGTTCGAGATTTTTTCGAGGCTTACAGCGGCGGGGTACGTGGCGGGATCATCCGCAGGTTGCCGGTGGATTCGAAGGCCGAAGCGAAACGCAGCAGCGCCGAATCGTCATAGGCACGCCCGGCGAAGGTCAACCCGACCGGCATGCCGATGTCGGCCATGACGCCCATGGGTACGGTGACCGTTGGCACTCCCAGGTGACGGATGGCCAGGTTGCCGTTGGCGACCCAGATGCCGTTGCTCCAGGCGATGTCGGCGGCGGCCTCGTCGATGTCGGCGTTGGCCGGGGCGACATCGGCCACGGTCGGGAACAGCACCGCGTCGAGGCCCAGACGGTCCATCCAGTCTTCAAGGTCGATGCGCCGGGTCTGTTCCAGGCCGCGCAGGCCGTCGGCCACGGTGCTGATCTGGTCCCACGGTGTGATGCCGCGCTCGGCCATGCGCACGTACTCGTCCATGCCCGCCACCAGGTCGCCTTCGCGGTTGGGCAGGGTGCCGGGGTCGTGGGGGAAGATCAGCGGGCCGTCGACGTCCACCAGCCGGTTGAGTTTCGGGTCGTCGTTGGCGCGCAGGAAATCGTCGAAGGCCCAGGCCGTCAGGTCCCACAACTCATGATGCAGGAACTCCTTGGACACCAAGCCACGGGTGAACACCGTCGGTGCACCCGGACGGTCGCCCTCGCAATTGGACACCAGCGGGAAATCCACTTCGACCACTTCGGCGCCGGCCGCTTCCAGGGTCTTGCGGGCTGCTTGCCACAGCGCCATCACCGAAGGGCGGGTGTCGATGCGCTGCCCGGTCGGCCCGCCGATGCCCGGTGCTTCGCTGGTGCCGGCCTCGGGGTCGGCGTTGATGAACATGCGCGGCACGCCCAGGCGCTTGCCGGCCAGTGCGTCGGCCTTCACCGCCAGTTCGGCGTAGGATTCCGGGCGCACCGAGGCGACGCTCGGGATCGGCACCCAGGTTTGCAGGCGCCACAGGTCGCCACGGGTGTCGGGGTCTTCGGCCACGACGACGTCGAGGACTTCGAGCAGGTCGGCCATGGTCCGCGCGTAGGGCACCACCACGTCCATGGTCGGCGTCAACGGCCAGTTGCCGCGGACCGAGATCACCCCGCGTGAAGGGGTGTAGGCACACAGGCCGTTGTTGGACGCCGGGCCGCGACCGCTCGACCAGGTTTCCTCGGCCAGGCCGAACGCGGCGAAACTGGCGGCGGTGGCGGTGCCGGCGCCGTTGGACGAACCGGAAGCGAAGGGGGCGGTCAGGTAGCCGGCGTTATACGGGCTTTCCGCGCGACCATAGACCCCGCGTTGCATGCCGCCGTTGGCCATGGGCGGCATGTTGGTCTTGCCCAGGCAGATCGCCCCGGCAGCGCGCAGCCGTTCGATGGTGAACGCGTCACGATAGGCCACCAGGTTGGCGAAGGCCGGACTGCCGGAAGCCGCGGTCAGTCCCTTGACCAGGTAGCTGTCCTTGGCCGTGTAGGGAATGCCGTCGAGCGGGCCCAGCGTCTGGCCTTTTGCCCGGCGGTCATCGGAGGCTTTCGCTTCGTTGATGGCCTCGGGGTTACGCACCACGACCGCGTTGAGGGCCGTGGGGGTGTCGGCGCCGTCGTAGGCGTCCACACGGGCGAGATAGGCCTCGACCAGTTCAACCGCCGTGGTCTGGCCGGACTCGAGCGCCGCACGCAACTGGGCAATGGAAACCTCGGTGACCTCGATCATGTTGCTACCGCCGTTATCGAATAATGAGTGGGGAATGCGCGGCATGGTAAGCCGAATAAGGAGGCGCTGCCAGATGGTGGCGCAGGGTTCGGCCCGATACCCATCGGCCATCTCCTGCGTTAAGGTGTGCGCCGCCCGAGAGATGGATCCCGGGCGTTTTTATATGGAGTAACACAGTGAATTACCTCAGCAAAGTGCTTGCCGTTTCCCTGGTCGGCGTGGTTCTGGCCGGTTGCAGCGGCGCACCGATGAAGACCCAGCAATACGACGCCAGCCAATACACCGTGGTGGGCCACAGCGAAGCCAGCGCCACCGGCCTGATGCTCTTCGGTTTCATCCCGATCCGCCAGAACAGCCGTTTCGTACGCGCCCAGGACGCGGCCATCCAGGCCAAGGGCGGCGACGCCTTGATCAACACCCAGGTGCAGGAACGCTGGTTCTGGGCCTGGGTCCTGAACGGCTACACCACCACCGTATCGGGTGATGTGATCAAGCTGAAAAACGCCCAGTAAGCGCAGTGGCTCGCCGCATGGCGAGCGCGCTCGAGCGTTGATCCACCAAGACGAAAAAGCCCCGCAGGCTGATGTTTGCGGGGCTTTTTCGTTTGAGTATCCGCGTTATTTCCCGCACCGGATTGGGACGGTTCATCGGGGTATCGAGGATCGGGCTGATTTTCACGGCGCGAGGAAAGGTTTGAAATGCACAACGAGGCTCGATGCCGGTTTTTCAGCCGTCCATCACCCTGAAGTTGACCCTGATAAAGCTGTTCAACCACACTGTTTGAGGTAGCGCCCATGTAGCTACGTATTATGAGGTTATTCCATGAATGCAATGCTGAAAACCACGGACGTGCGTTGCCGTATAGATGAAGACTTGAAGGCACGTGCTACTGAAGTATTGAACGCTTGCGGCTTGAGCATCAGTGATGCGCTGCGTCTTTTTCTTCGTCAGGTCGTCGTGACCCAGGGGCTCCCATTCGAGGTGCGCGCCCCTTCGCAGAAAACCGCGCGTGCCATGCAGCAAGCTCGAGAGATTCGTCAGCGGTTCGATTCGATCGACGACATGTTGAGGGATGCTGATGGCGAAACCGGAAAGGAAGCCAAAACGCGCTGAGCTACCCAGGCAGTGTGTGCACCTGTAGGAGCGAGCATGCTCGCGAAAAAATGCCCGGACAACGCGGGCATTCAGATAGCCCGCGTCATCGTTTACGACCATCGCGAGCGTGCTCGCTCCTACAGGTGATGTGGGGCTTCTGTAGGAGCGAGCATGCTCGCGAAAAAAATGCCCGGGCAACGCGGGCAGTCAGGTAGCCCGCGTCATCGTTCACGACCATCGCGAGCAAGCTCGCTCCTACAGATGCAGTCGTTGATCAAACCCCCGCCTGCTTGTTCAACGCCGCCTCGGCTGCGGCGATTTCGCTCTGGCGTTTGACGATCAGGTCACCCGTCGGCGGCCCCTGGAAGCGTCGGGCTTCGAAGCCGAACCAGACGATGGCGGTCAGCACCAGAAAGCCGATGGTGATGTACAGCGCCCAGTCGTTGGGTGGCTGGATGCCGATGACGAAGATCACCACCATCGACACGATCGACAGCAGGGAAAACAGCGTGTACAACCCGCGCCCCATGTTCCACGGGCCCATGGTCGGCCACTTCGCGGTGCCGTAGGCGAACAGGCCCAGCACGATGGGGATGATGAACGAGAAGAACAGGAAGATCACCGTGCACGAGACCACGATGGTGTAGACCGGTGTCTCGCCGATGGAGATCACCGACGAACCCCAGTCGAACAGCACCGCCAGGGTCGCACCGGTCCAGATCGCCGCCACCGGGCTGCGGAAGGTCGGGGATACCGAGGCCAGCGCCTTCGAGCAGGGCAGGCCGCCATCGCGGGAAAAGGCGAAGATCATTCGCGACACCGAGGTCACCGTCGCCAGCCCGCAAAGAAACTGAGAAACGAAAATCGCCACGTACAGCGCGAACTTCACACTGGGATTGACCTGGGCGTCCATGGCCCAGAAAAACACGTTCCAGCCCTGTTTCGCCGCGTCGTCCATGTTCGGCAGCATCAATACGAACGAGCTGAGCATCACCCAGCCGAACAGCAGCGACCAGATCACCGACATCACCATGCCCTTGGGCACCGACATCGCGGCGTTGCGGGTCTCTTCCGAGGTATGCGCCGAGGCGTCGTAGCCGGTGATGGTGTAGATCGGCAGCAGCAGGCCGAGCATGAACACCCAGCTGTTCGACACTTCTGGCCAGACACCACCGCCCGCTGCGCCGGAGTAGTTGCCGAAGGTCCACAGCCGCACAAACTCATAACTGGGCGCCGAGATCAGGCAGACGATGGTCAGCGTCAGGGCCGTGGCGAAAATCAGGTAGCCGGAGAAGTCGGTGAGTTTGGCGGTCAGGCCGATCCCCAAGTGGTTGCACAACGCCTGGATGCCGGTGAGGATCGCCAGGAAAATCACCCTGACCGTGGTCGTGTCTTCCATGCCGAGGGCAGGGCCGAACGCACCGAAAAAGAAGTAGTAGGTGCCGACGTTGATCGCCCCGAGTACGGTAACCAGCCCCAGCAGATTGAACCAGGCCGTCAACCAGCCGGTGAAGCGATTCCCGAGGATCGAGCCCCAGTGATACAACCCGCCAGCGGTGGGGTAGGCCGAGGAAATCTGCGCCATCGCCAGGGCGAACACCCCGGAAATCAGGCAGCCAATCGGCCAGCCGATGCCGATCGAGGCACCGCCCGCGCCCGAGGTGCCCTGGGCCAGTGAGTTGATGCCACCGGAGAGGATGCAGATGATCGAGAAGGAAATGGCGAAGTTGGAGAAAACCCCCATTCGCCGTGAGAGTTGCTGGGCGTAGCCCATGCTGTGCAGTGCCTTGACGTCCTCGTCATGAGTGTCGGCGCCTGGCTGGCTTGCTGGGTTCATGCGGTGTACCCCTTGAGGTTTTGATCAAGCCATTGGCGTTCGCGCAATGGGCTGGCCTTAACACCTTGTCGTACTGCTCCTGTTACAACCGTTACTGCTCTGGATCTACACGTGGCCGTGATAGGCCGCGGTAAAAATTCGCGTGGCGCTGTCCTTGGTCATGGGCAACGGGTTGCCGCCGGCCGAGGGGTCGACGATGGCCATGTCGGCAATCAGCTCCACCTGGCGGTCATCCACCCCCAGCTCCTTGAGCGTATGCGGCACGCCGATGTTCTGACGCAGTTCGAGGATGTAGTCCATGAAGCTCTTGAACCCGGGATTGGGCAGTTGCAGGTAGGCGGCAAGACGGGTGATGCGTTCCTCGATGGCCGAGCGATTGGCGTGCAGCACGTAAGGCATGAACACCGCGTTGGTCATGCCGTGGTGGGTGTCGTACAGCGCGCCCACCGGGTGCGACAACGCATGCATGCCACCCAGGCCTTTCTGGAAGGCGGTGGCGCCCATTGCCGCGGCGGCGAGCATCTGCGCGCGGGCATCGAGGTCATCGGGCGTGTGCACCGCGCGCTCCAGGGCATTGACCACCAGGCGCATGCCCTCCACGGCAATGCCGTCGGCCAGCGGATGAAAACCGGGGGCGCAATAGGCTTCCAGGCAGTGCGAAAGCGCGTCCATGCCGGTGCCGGCAGTGATTTTGGTCGGCATGCCGACGGTGAGCGCCGGGTCGCTGATGACCACCCGTGGCATCATTTTCGGGTGGAAGATGATGCGTTTGGTGTGGGTGCTTTCTTCGATGATCACCGCCGCTCGGCCCACCTCGGAGCCGGTGCCCGCCGTGGTCGGCACGGCAATGATCGGGGCGATACGATCGGCGTCGGCGCGGGTCCAGTAGTCGCCGATGTCTTCGAAGTCCCACACTGGTCGGCTCTGCCCGCTCATGAAGGCGATCAGCTTGCCCATGTCCAGCCCGCTGCCACCGCCGAAGGCGACCACGCCGTCATGGTTGCCGCTGCTCCAGGCCTTGAGACCGGCGTCCAGATCGGCCGACACCGGGTTGGGCTTGATGTCGCAATACAGCGCCGCGCCCAGGCCCGCGGCACGCATGGCATCCAGTGCGGCGAGGGTGATCGGTGCCTGGCCCAGGCCGCGGTCGGTGACCAGCAGCGGACGCTGGATGCCCTGGCTGCGGCAGGCATCGGCCAGTTCGGCGATCCGCCCGACACCGAAGCGAATGCTGGTGGGGTAGTTCCAGTTTCCAGTCAGGCTCATGGGCTACACCTCGTGGCGCAGATGAAAGGATTTGGGCCGGGTCAGGTGCTCGTAGCCCAGGCTCGACAGGGTGGCGCCGCGCCCACTGTGCTTGACCCCGGTCCAGGCCAGCGCCGGGTCGAGGTAATCGCAGCGGTTCATGAATACGGTGCCGGTGGCGATCCGCTCACCCAGGCGTTCGGCGGCGGCGAGGTCCTGGGTCCAGATCGAGGCGCTGAGGCCGAATTCGCTGTCGTTCATCAAGCGCACGGCTTCGTCATCGTCGGCCACCGGCATGATGCCGATCACCGGGCCGAAGCTTTCGTCGCGCATCACCGACATCCTGTGGTCGACGTCCACCAGCACCTGCGGCGCCAGGTAGGCGCTGCCTGGCACATCGGCGGGGAAATCCTTAACGTCGATCAAGGCCCTGGCGCCCTGGGCTTGCGCGGCCTTGATCTGGCCGCGCACGAAATCGGCGGCTGCCGGGGACACCATCGGCCCCAGCGTCGTCGCCTCATCCAGCGGATTGCCCAGCACGTACTGGCGGGTGAGGGCGACGAAGCGCTCGACGAATGCCGGGTAGAGGCGCTGGTCGACGTAGATGCGCTCGATGGCGCAGCAGCTTTGCCCCGAGTTGAAGAAGCTGCCGTCCACCAGGTTCTCCACCGCATGTTCAAGGTTGGCGTCGGCGCGCACGTAGGCCGGGTCCTTGCCGCCCAGCTCCAGGCCTACGCCGATGAAGCGCCCGACCGCAGCGGCTTCCATGGCTTTGCCGGCCTCCACGGAGCCGGTGAAATTCACCTGGTGCACGCGGCCCGACGCGATGACTTGCGCGGTCATTTCGTGGCTGAGCAGCAGGTTGTGAAACAACCCTGGCGGCAGATTCGCCCGGCGCAAGGCTTCAGCAAAACGTTCGCCCACCAGCAGGGTTTGCGAGGCGTGCTTGAGGATCACGCTGTTGCCGGCCATCAGTGCCGGGATAATCGTGTTCACCGCCGTCAGGTACGGATAATTCCACGGCGCGACCACCAGCACCGTACCCAGCGGTTCACGTTTGATGTAGCGGCGAAACCCGGCCACCGGCGCAGGCTCCACCGGTGCCAGGGCCTGGGGCGCGATGGCGATCATGTGCCGTGCGCGCTCGGCAAAACCGCGCAGTTCACCGGCGCCATAACGCACCGGGCGACCCATCTGCCGAGCGAGTTCCGGGACGATGTCGGCCTGCATCGCCAGCATCGCCTCGACGGCGGCGCTGCACCGCGCGGCGCGTTCGCTCAAGGGCTGTCGCTGCCATTCGACCTGGGCATGTTGTGCGGCCGCCAGGGCCTGTTCGACCTGTGACGCGTCGGCGTACTCGCGCTCGACATAGACCCGGCCATCCACCGGGGAGATGAGCTCAATCTTCGCAGTCATGATGATCTCAATAGCGCTCGAAACCGCGCTGCAATTCCCAGTCGGTGACACGCCGGTCATATTCTTTCTGTTCCCATTCGGCGGTGTGCACGTAGTGCTCGACCACGTCATCGCCCAGCGCGTCGCGCAACATGCGCGAGCCCTTGAGCGCCGCGCAGGCCTCGCGCAGGGTTTTCGAGACTTCCGGCGAGCGCTCGTCGGCGTAGGCGTCACCTTCGAACGGCGGCGCCAGTTCGAGCTTCTCGTCGATGCCGGCCAGCCCGGCCGCGATCAGCGCGGCGAAGGCCAGGTAGGGGTTCAGATCAGCGCCGCCGATGCGGCACTCGATGCGGATGGACTTGCTCTCTTCGGCGCACAGGCGAAAGCCGGCGGTGCGATTGTCGCGGCTCCACACCGCCCGCGTAGGCGCGAAGGTGCCGGCCTGGAAGCGCTTGTACGAGTTGATGTAGGGCGCGAGGAAACAGGTGATGTCGTTGGCGTACTTGAGCTGCCCGGCCACCCAGGAACGCATCAGTTTGGACATGCCGAACTCGGCCTTGGCGTCGAAGAACAACGGCTTCTTGCCGTTCTTGTCCCACAGCGAATTATGGATATGGCTGCTGGAGCCGGCGGCGTCATAACGCCACTTGGCCATGAAGGTGATCGCCTTGCCCTGAGCGTCGGCGATCTCCTTGCACGCGTGCTTGATGAGCACGTGATGGTCGGCCATGGTCATCGCGTCGGCGTAACGGATGTTGATCTCTTCCTGGCCAGGGCCCCATTCACCCTTGGAGTTTTCCACCGGGATACCCGACGCTTGCAGGTGCTTGCGAATGGCGCGCAGCACCGGTTCCTCGCGGGTGGTCTGGAGGATGTTGTAATCCTCGATGTAATGACCGGCGGTTTTCGGTTGGTGGTAATTGCGTTGGTGGATCGCTTCGTAGCTTTCGTCGAACAGGTAGAACTCCAGCTCCGAGGCGAACATGCCGGTGTAGCCGCGCTCGCGCAGGCGTTCGACCTGGCGCTTGAGGATCGCTCGCGGGCTGTGGGGCAAGTCCTTGCGATGGTGATGGTCGAGCACATCGCACAGCACCAGCGCCGTGCCTTCCAGCCACGGCACGCGACGCAGGGTGGCCATGTCGGGCTTGAGCACGAAGTCGCCGTAGCCTTTGCTCCAACTGGCGGCGGCATAACCGGGCACCGGCTCCATGTCGATGTCGTCGGCCAGCAGATAGTTGCAGCAATGGGTTTCCTGGTAGCCGCTGTCGATGAAAAACTCGACCTGGAAACGCTTGCCGACAAGGCGTCCCTGCATGTCGACCATGCAGACCAGGACGGTGTCGATTTCACCAGAGGCGGCAGCGCGCTTGAGCGCGTCAAAACTGAGGAAGGGCTCGGTCATCACGTCATTCCTGCGTGAACAAGTTGGGCCTGTCTGAGGTAGCTGTTGCAGACGCTCTCCAGAAAAACCACAACCCTGCAGAAGCGAGCATCGTGAGCAATAAGCTGCTCACAGCTTAGCTTGCTTTTGCATGACGCAAGTTTTGGCGCACAAAAGTTGTGCAGGCGTTCGACGCGATCACGTTGCGAGTGCAAACTGGCGCGCGTTGTTTTTCGCTGAATCCTTGTGCCCTTTGTTCTGGACTTGCGCATGATAAAAGTTGTTGCACTGACCCTGGCCTTGCTCCACACCAGCCTGTTCGCCGCACAGGCCCTGGCTGCCGGCGATGCCGAAGCCGGGGCCAAACTGTTCCCGAGGATTTGCGGGGGGTGCCATCAGGTCGGCGAGTCGGCGCGGGCTTCTTTCGGGCCGCAACTGAACAACATCTTTGGTCGCCCATCGGCGGGCACTTCGGATTACCAGTATTCGGACGCGATGAAAGCCGCCGGACTGGTGTGGGATCGCGAAACCCTGACGGCCTATCTCGAAGCGCCGAAGAAAGTCGTGCCGGGTACCCGCATGATTTTCTGGGGCTTGAGCGATCCGCAGAAAATCGAGGATGTGCTGGCGTATTTGCAGACGTTCCAGACGCAGTAAAGCGTCAGTTGACGATGCACAGGTCCCCGGTGGCGCGGATCAATCCCTGGCCATGCAAGTAGTCCTTGATCAGGGCAGACCGTGCCTTGGCCAGCCACTGGGCGCAGTTGGGGTCGGTGCGATAGGGTGCGAACTCGGCGTAGGCCTGCAACAGGCGTTTTTGCACTTCATCGAGTTGTGGGCGGACCTCCTTGGTGAGGTTCGGTCGCGGTAGATCCGGCGCCTTGCCCGCCGCCTGCCACTGGGCGAGCAAACCGTATTGCACCAGCTTGCTGGCCTCGATCTGCGCAGCGATCAAATCGGCCACCTCGTCCGGGTTGAGCTTACGGCTGATCGCCTGCTTTCTGGCGGCGGCGATGACCTGTGCTTCCCGGGCGCTGTCCTGGATCGGTGTGCGGCTGTCCCATTTGCTCAGCGCGACCCGGTCAGCGATGTTCAGGCGTTCGTTCATGGTCGCCACCAGCGGTTGCAGGCTGGCGGGCGGCGGGGCGGTCACATCGGCCTGGGCGCTGCAGGCGATCACGGCGGACAGGACGCAAAACATCAGTTTCGGCAGGCGAAGGGTCGAGCACATGGGCAAGCCTCATTGGACGTGGGACGCGCTGGCCGATGTTGTGTATCACAAATGAGCCAGCGGTGTCCCCACCGCCTGACGCCTTCTACAGGGTGAAGGTTTATACATGATGGCGAGTGGATATCTTCGCGAAGCTGATTATGCTTCAGGAAACCTTGCAGCGATGTAAGGCGGCGCAATCCGTGTCAGCTAAAACAAAAACACGACGGAGAAGACTCATGGCCGCAATCGACAGCACCACGGGCGACTCGCCCAACCGCGGGATCAGCAGGGAAGAGCGAAAGGTGATCTTCGCCTCGTCCCTGGGCACTGTGTTCGAATGGTACGACTTCTACCTTTACGGCTCCCTCGCTGCAATCATCGCCAAGCACTTCTTTGCCGGCGTCAATGAAACCACCGCCTTCATCTTCGCCTTGCTCGCCTTCGCCGCAGGTTTTGCCGTGCGGCCCTTCGGCGCCATCGTGTTCGGGCGCCTGGGCGACATGATCGGGCGCAAGCACACCTTTCTGATCACCATTGTCATCATGGGCGTTTCCACCGCCGTGGTGGGTTTCCTGCCGGGCTACGCGACCATTGGTGTGGCGGCGCCGATCATCCTCATCACCCTGCGCCTGCTGCAAGGCCTGGCGCTGGGCGGCGAATACGGCGGGGCGGCGACCTACGTGGCCGAGCACGCGCCGAAGGGCAAGCGCGGGTTTTTCACCTCATGGATTCAAACCACCGCGACCCTGGGCCTGTTCCTGTCGCTGCTGGTGATCCTCGCCTGCCGCACGATTCTGGGTACTGAAGCGTTCGAAGCCTGGGGCTGGCGCATACCGTTCCTGCTGTCGATCCTGCTGCTGATCATCTCGGTGTACATCCGCCTGCAACTCAGCGAGTCGCCGGTGTTCATGAAGATGAAGGCTGAAGGCAAGGCATCCAAGGCGCCGCTGACCGAATCCTTCGCGCGCTGGGACAACCTGAAAATCGTCATCATGGCGCTGTTGGGCGGTACCGCCGGTCAGGCCGTGGTCTGGTACACCGGGCAGTTCTATGCGCTGTTCTTCCTGCTGCAGACACTCAAGATCGACGCCCAGACCGCCAACCTGCTGATTGCCGGTTCGTTGCTGATCGGTACACCGTTTTTCGTGATTTTCGGCAGCCTGTCCGATCGCATCGGGCGCAAGGGCATCATCATGGCCGGGTGCATTCTGGCGGCGGTGACCTATTTCCCGATCTTCCACGCGCTGACCCAGTACGGTAACCCCGACGTGTTCGTTGCCCAGGAAAAAAATCCGGTCACGGTGGTTGCGGACCCTGCCCAGTGCTCGTTCCAGTTCGACCCGGTGGGCAAAGCCAAATTCACCAGTTCCTGCGACCTTGCCAAGACCGTGCTGGCCAAGCGAGCCATCCCTTACACCAATGAAACCGCAGCGCCGGGCAGCGTGGCGCAGATCCGCATCGGCAACCAGGTGGTCGAGAGTTTCGAAGGCACCGGCATGCCGGCGGCCGACTTCAAGACCCGCAACGATGCCTTCACCGCCACCCTCGGCACCGCGCTGAAAGAGGCCGGTTACCCCGAGAAGGCCGACCCGGCCAAGACCAACTACCCGATGGTGCTGTTGCTGCTGACCATCCTGGTGATCTACGTGACCATGGTCTACGGCCCCATCGCCGCCTGGCTGGTGGAACTGTTCCCGGCGCGCATCCGTTACACCTCGATGTCACTGCCGTACCACATCGGCAACGGCTGGTTCGGTGGCTTCCTGCCCACCGTGGCCTTCGCCATGGTCGCGGCCACCGGGGATATCTACTACGGGCTGTGGTACCCGATCGTCATCGCGGTGATGACCGCCGTGCTCGGCATCTTCTTCATGCCGGAAACCAAGGACCGGGATATCCACCAGTAATACCCGACAGGCACAAAAAAGCCCGGCTGTTCAGGCCGGGCTTTTTGTTGAGTGTTGCGCTGGAGCCATGCTTCATACGGCACGGCGTTCGATCAGACGGTCCGAGCCACCTTCAGCTACGCGACGTTCGATCAGACGATCAGAGCCACCTTCAGCTACGCGGCGCTCGATCAGACGGTCGGAACCACCTTCAGCTACGCGGCGCTCGATCAGACGGTCGGAACCACCTTCAGCTACACGGCGTTCGATCAGACGGTCGGAACCACCTTCGGCTACACGGCGTTCGATCAGGCGGTCGGAACCACCCTCAGCCACACGACGTTCGATCAGACGATCCGAGCCACCTTCAGCTACACGGCGTTCGATCAGACGATCAGAACCACCCTCGGCTACACGACGTTCGATCAAACGATCCGAACCACCTTCAGCAACAACTGGCTGAGCAGAGGTAGCGGCAAAAGCGTTAACTGCGAAAACCGAGAAAGCGATGCTGAGAAGAGTTTGGCGTTTCATGATCGTGTGCTCCAAGGGGTGTAGTTGTTTGGTATGGAGCTGATGTTACGCCGCACAATTTTTATGAGAACTTCATTGAACTGATGGTAACTATCGACGCCGATAATGCCCGCACCAACCCCCCCCTGTAGGAGCGAGCTTGCTCGCGATGGTAGCCCAGGCACCGCGGGGTGTCAGACTCCCCGCGTCATCGTTAACGACCATCGCGAGCAAGCTCGCTCCTACAGGTTCATCACCGCCCTCTGTAGGAGCGAGCTTGCTCGCGATGAAGGCCCAGACACCGAGGGGTATCAGGCATTAACAACCACCGTACAGGGAACTATGACGAATTCACGCTTCGCTGATCTGGCTGACGCTCGTCATCTGCCCGTTCCAGACCATCTCGTAATGCGCCGCCTGAATCACCGACAGCACCGGCCTGGGCGTCATCAGGGCCCAGCAGTGGCTGCCGGCGTTGCGCACCGAGTGGTAACGCAGCCCTGGGCACTGGGCGGTCTTGAGCATTTTCCCCAGGCGCCGCGCCGCGCTGTAGTCATCGGGGTGGTACACCGGATCAGTCGGCGCAATGGCGGTCGCATCTTTCATTCCGGCTTGCAGGAACGCACAGGACAACCCGCGAAAGACAAATCGCTCATAGTTCAGGCGCGGAACGTTTGACCAGTACAGGCTCTGGTGATGTTTGACTTCAGCCAGCGCGGTTTCCAGGGTGTCCGCCAGGTACAGCACACCAAAACTGCCATCGCTGAAGCGCGAGCCCGCCGGATTGACGTGGGTGAAGGGCGCGGTCGCATAGGAACAGCCGGGAATGCCGAAGGGGATTTCGCTGCGGCGAATCAGCTCCAGGCGGCCGACTTCGTTTTTCAGCCTGGGGTTGGTCAGTTCCTGGATCTGGTACAGCACCTCGAAGGCATCGGCATCCGCCACGTCGTCGAACAACGCCACCGGCGGAAACTTCGAATTGACCAATCGGTAGGCCTGCAATTGCGCATCGGGCAGGGTGGCCAGCGCCTCCAGGCTCACCATTGCGCGCCCCGCAGTACGTCGATGCGGCGGAAGGTTTCATACAGGGAAATCATGTCGCCCTGGGCCATGATCTCCAGCGGTGAGCGGCCGTTGAAGAACTCGTTGTCGTTGCTCATCGACGGGAAGCCGTAGACGTTTTCCGGGTTGTCGAACACCAGGCGCAGGGCCGCGTGGATGTTCAGCACAAAGCTGATGCGCTGCATCTGGTCGGCGTCCAGTGCCACCGCCCAGTCTGGGTCGTGCTGTCGCGCGCGGGTGTAGGTGCTGCGGGAGATGCGCAGGATACGGCAGGCCTGCTCGCTGGAGGCCCGCCATTTTTCCAGGATGCCCACGGCGGCGCGCAGGCCCGTGACGCATTGGCTCTTGGTGAATGCAGGTTGCTGGAGGGCAACGGCCATATTCGTGACCTCAAGTTGAATCCATAGACTCAAATTAGTTCATTGAGGGTCTGTGGATCAAGGTCTTGACGACCAAAGGCGCCTGCTATGGTTAAGCCAAACGGGACCAAAGGAGGGACGACATGGACCGATTCACCGGCGGCTGCCTGTGCGGCAACGTACGGATCGAGGCCACAGGCCGACCGTACCGGGTCGGGCTGTGTCACTGCATGGACTGTCGCAAGCATCACGGCGCACTGTTTCACGCCTCGGCGATATTCCCCGAACAGGCCGTGACGATCCAGGGTGAAACCCGCGACTACGCCGGGCGCTTCTTCTGCCCGCGTTGTGGTTCTTCGGTGTTTGGCCGCAGCGATGACGAAATCGAAGTGAACCTGGGCGCCCTGGACGCCCCCGACCAGCTGACCCCCACCTACGAACTCTGGACCTGCCGTCGCGAGGCGTGGCTGCCGGCGTTTCCCCTGCGTCGCCATTACCCGCGCGACCGCGAGGGCAACGGGCGCGAGGAATAGGGCGTCAGCGCTGCAATTCGGTGCTCGCCACGGTGCGATCCACCAGGCGGATGCTGTCGCGCCCGCCACGCTTGGACTCATAGAGCGCCGCATCACCTTGCTCGATCAGCGCCGCCAGGCTGGCCGGTGGCTGGTCGAACAGGCTGGCGCCGATGCTCAGGGTCACCGGTTCCGGCGTGGCGAAGTCCTCGGAGGCCGTCTGGTGGAAGCGATAACGCAACTTGCTGCCCAGCCCCAGGATGCGCTCGCAAGAGGTGTTATTGAGCAGGATGACGAACTCGTCGCCGCCCAGACGGGCCGCCAAAGCCCCTTCGGGCAGTACCGAACGGATCATCTCGCTCAGCGAAATGAGCAAACGGTCACCGGCGGTATGGCCGTAGAGGTCGTTGACCAGCTTGAAGTTGTCGATGTCGATCAACAGCAGTGCGCCCGGTCGTCTGCTGGAAACCTCGTCCAGCAGGCGCGGGGCCCGCACTTCCAGGGCGCGACGGTTGTACAGGGCGGTCAGCGGGTCACGGGCGGCCAGCCGGGCGATGCGTTTTTCCCGGCGATAGCGCTCGGTGCCGGTCATCGACAGGGCAATCAGCATGATCGCCATCGCGCCCTCTACCAGCGAAATCTGAATGATCTCGCCACGGAAGGCCGCGAGGTCGATCAGCGTGCCCGGAATGATCACCGAGATCGCCTTGGCCGTGTAGAACGCCCCGTGGGTCAGCAACACAAAGCGCAACTGCACCGCGCCCACGCTCAATGACCGGCCGTGGGGACGCAGCAGGAAGCTGGCCTTGAGTGTCGGCAACGCGACCAGCAGCGAGTTGGCCACCAGCATGATCTTTGACCACGACGGTTCGTCCGGCAGCAACAGCATCGCCAGCCACGCCAGGAAAATCAGGTACCAGGCCCGGGACAGGCGCACCTCGGTGAACCGCGCGACGCCCAGCAGGAAGAGAAAGTGCGCGGTCACCAGCAGACCGTTGGCGAACCAGATGCCGATCAGCAACATCCCGCTGACACGCAGCAGGGCGAGGGTCGAGCCCACGGAAATCGTGGCGAACCCCGCGCTCCAGAACAGCAGCGAGGGTTCGCGGATGCTGCGCCATTCGATCGCCAGGTACAGGGCAGCGGCCGCTGCAAGGGCGATGGTGATGGTCAACATCGTGATAGGGTCGAGCGCCATAAACTGCTGGTATACCTGAAATGCGTGAAAAGGGGCGATTGTAAGCGTTTGAGGGGATTTTTCGCAGCGCTGGTCATCGGTTGTTGCAATGTCGATTGTGTGGCGTCCCGTTCGACCAAGCATAGCTAGACTGATGTGTCAGCCCCATTAAATCGGAGAGCATCCCAATGGCCAGCAAAAATACCCTGTGCCTCTGGTACGAACGTGACGCGCTGGAGGCCGCGACTTTCTATGCAAAAACCTTTCCGGACAGTTCGGTCGATGCCGTTCATCAGGCGCCCGGCGACTATCCTGCGGGCAAGCAGGGCGATGTCCTGACGGTCGAATTCACCGTGATGGGCCTGCCGTGCCTCGGCCTGAACGGTGGTCCCGGCACCCCGCACAACGGTGCATTCTCGTTCCAGGTGGCGACCGACGATCAGGCAGAGACGGACCGTTTGTGGGATGCCATTGTCAACAATGGGGGAGAGGCCATCGCTTGCGGCTGGTGTCGCGACAAGTGGGGCTTGTCCTGGCAGATCACGCCGCGGGTCCTGTCGCAGGCGATCATCAACCCTGATCCGGCAGCCGCCAAGCGTGCGTTCGAGGCCATGATGACGATGGTCAAGATCGACATTGCGCAGATTGAGGCAGCGCTCAAGGGTTGAGGGAGGCCGTGGCAGGAAAATCGCCGATCTGGGCAGCTTTTCACAAATAATCCGTTGCCGGTCCCTTGTTGGAGGGCAAAGCGCATAAATCCATTGATAAATACTGCGATAACCTTTAAACGAGAAGCTCGCCAGCACTTTGCTAGCATCCGATAAGTGGGTATCGCCAGTTTTGGCTCAGGGAGGGCAGATGAGTTTTCGTCCATTGACCGACTCCCCTCTGCAATCCGATGACGCAGGCGTGGCAGCCTCGGCGTTGGAAGGGAATTCGGCTACTGTCGGCAGTGTCAGCGCTGACCACCAGGACACGATCGAGCAATTGCTGGAAATGGCTCGCCATTGGGGTCATACCACCGCGTGGGTGGTTTACCGTGCCGGAGAGCAAATGCATCTGGTCGGGCAGGGCGATCCCCGGGTGCAGTGGCCTTCGAGCGTGGCCAATGAAGACTTCGACGATTTTTGCCAGAACTGGCGCCTGCAACGCTGGCCGACCGGCCGGGGCGAAAGTGAGCTGGGCTGGCTGCTTGCACCACTCAACGAGGCGGCGCAGCCGGCGCTTGCCGAGTTTGCCCAGCGCCTGGGCATCCGGTTGCAGACCGATACCCTGGCCCGTGCGCAGAATACGCAACGGGTGCTGTACGAAATCACCTATCTGGCCAGTTCGACCCGCGACCGCTCGGTGTTCCTGGTGGGCGTGCACCAACTGCTGGCCGGCCTGATCGACGCCGAGAACTTTTACCTCGCGTTGTACGACCCGCTGACCCACAAGATCGACTACCCGTATTACGTCGACATCATTGACGTGGACGCCCTGGAGTCGGAGAACTACGAATACCTCGACCCCTCGCACCTGTCGCTGACCGGCCAGGTATTGACCTCCGGCCAGCCGCTGCTGATCGACTCCGCCGGCATTCTCGCGGCCCAGGCCGAGGGTCGGTTTTACTGCGTGGGTGACCGTCCGGAATTCTGGATGGGGGCACCGCTGAAAAACGCCTCGGACGACGTGTTCGGCATGCTCGCCATGCAGGTCTACGACGTTTCCCGCACCTACAGCGCCGAGGACCGTGCGCTGTTTCTGGTGGTGGCGCGGCATGTGGCGATGGCGCTGGACCGGATTCTGCACCGTGAGGACCTGGAGCAGACGGTGATGCGCCGTACCCTGGAGCTGTCGGCGGTCAACGACGCCTTGCGCCAGGAAGTGGCCGACCGCGAGCGTGCCGAGCATTTGCAGAGTGCGCTGTTCCAGATCGCCGAGCTGTCGAGCCAGCCCGGTGACATGGCCGAATTCTTCCAGACGTTGCATGGCATCGTCGGCGACCTGCTGTTTGCGAAAAACTTCTACATCGCGCTGTTCGACGACACCACCACGGAAGTGACCTTTCCGTATTACGTCGATGAACGGCAAAAAAACACGCCAGCGCCCCGGCGCGGCAATCGCGGTTTCACCGAGTACGTGATCCGCCAGCGTCGGCCGTGTCTGATCGACTCCGACGATGCCGACCGCCTGGCGGCACGTGGTGAAATCGAGATCGACGAGTCGGTGCGCTCCTGCTCGTGGCTGGGCATTCCGCTGTTCGATGGCGATTCGGTGCGTGGCGTGCTGGCGGTGCAGAGCTACACCTCGCATGTGCGCTACACCCAGCGCGACCAGGAATTGCTGACGTTCGTCTCGCGGCATATCGACACCGCCCTGTCGCGGCGTACTGCCGCCGAGGCGATCCACGCCGCCAACCTCAAGCTCGAAGCGCGGGTGCAGAACCGCACCCGCGAGCTCGATCACGCCAACGCCAAGCTGCTCCACGAAAACTCCCATGATGCGCTGACCGGGTTGCCCAACCGGACTTACCTGCAACAGCGACTCAACCTGGCCTGGAACCGCTTCGATCGTGAAGGCGGGCACCTGGCGGTGATGTTCATCGACCTCGACCGCTTCAAGATGGTCAACGACAGCCTTGGCCACCACTTTGGCGATTTGCTGCTGATGCAGGCCGCGCACCGCCTGCGCAGTTGCCTGCGCGAAGCCGACATGCTGGCGCGCCTGGGGGGCGACGAGTTCGCGGTGCTCGCGCCCGAGGCGTCACTGGAGGCAGTCAGTGAAATCGCCGAACGCATCCTGGTGGCGTTCGACCTGCCGTTCTTCATCAATGGCCATGAGGTGTTTTCTTCGTGCAGCATCGGCATCGTCAGTGCCGACAGCCAGTTCCATCTGGAACCGGCCGACCTGCTGCGCGATGCCGATGCGGCGATGTACCGGGTCAAGAGCGCCGGGCGCGACAGCTACGCGGTGTTCAACCAGGAAGTGCGCCGCGAGGTCTCGGACCAGATGGAGCGGGAAGGGGCGCTGCGCAACGCACTCAAGCGCAATGACGAACTGCTGCCGTATTTCCAGCCGATCGTCAGTGTCGAGACCGGCGAACTGCTGGCCCTCGAAGCGCTGATCCGCTGGCGGCAGCCGGGCGGCCGGGTGGTGGCGCCGGGCGAATTCCTGCCGGACGTGGAAGGCCTGCGCCTGATCGGGCGGCTGGATCTGTACATGCTCACCAGCATTGCCGTGATCCTCGCCCAGCCCGAGCACGCCCATTGGCCGCCGGTGCACGTCAATTGTTCCAGCTACAGCATGACCCGTCCGGAGTTCGCCGGGGATGTCCTGGCGCTGCTGGCGTCCCATGGGGTCGAGCCGTCGCGCATCTGCCTGGAACTGACCGAAGGGGCGCTGGTGGCCGAACCGGCCATGGCCCGGTTGACCATGCAGCAGTTGGCCGACAACGGCATGTCGGTGGTGCTCGATGACTTTGGCGCGGGGTTCTCGTCCTTGAGTTATGTGCATCAGTATCGGTTCAGTGGCTTGAAGATCGACAAGTCGTTCATCTTCGAACTGACCACCAGCGCCCGCAGCCGCGCCATTGTCCGGGCCATCGTGCGCATGGCCGAGTCCCTGGACCTGAGTGTGGTGGCCGAAGGTGTCGAGGATGAAGAGACACTGATCCTGCTGCGGGAAATGGGCGCGGGGCAGGCCCAGGGGTACTACTTCTCCAAACCGATGAGCCTCCAGGCATTGATGGCAACCCCGCTGATGCACCCCCTGTAGGAGCGGGCTTGCCCGCGATAGCGGTGTGTCAGATGCCCCGCGTCATAGTTGACGACCATCGCGAGCAAGCTCGCTCCTACAGGGAACTGTGTGGTTCTGTGGGGCCGGGCTTGCCCGCGATAGCGGTGTGTCAGGTGTCCTGCGTCATCGTTGGCGACCATCGCGAGCATGCTCGCTCCTACAGGGGACTGTGTGGTTCTGTGGGAGCGGGCTTGCCCGCGATAGCGGTGTGTCAGGTGTACGGCGTCATCGTTGGAAACCATCGCGAGACAGGAAACTGTGTAGTTCTGTGGGAGCGAGCCTGCTCGCGATAGCGGTGTGTCAGGCACCCCGAGTCAATCCAGGTCCGCAGCCGAATGTCGCTCCGGTACCTGGCTCGTTTCATCGCCCCAGGTGCGGTTGACCCGCTGGCCACGGAGCACTGCCGGCCGCTGGGCGATGTCTTCGGCCCAGCGCTGTACGTGCCGGTACTCGTGGGCGGACAGGAATTCTGCTGCCGAGTACACGTTGTTGCGCACCAGTTGGCCGTACCAGGGCCAGACGGCGATGTCGGCGATGGTGTAGTGGTCGCCGGCCAGGTAGCGGTTCTGCGCCAGGCGCTGGTCGAGCACGTCCAGCTGACGCTTGGCTTCCATGGTGAAACGGTCGATCGCGTATTCGAATTTCTCCGGCGCATAGGCATAGAAATGCCCGAAGCCGCCCCCCAGGTAGGGCGCCGAGCCCATCTGCCAGAACAGCCAGTTCAGGGTTTCGGTGCGTCCGGCGTGATCGGTCGGCAGGAAGGCGCCGAACTTTTCCGCCAGGTACAACAGGATCGAACCTGACTCGAACACGCGGACCGCCGGCTCCACGCTGCGGTCCAGCAACGCCGGGATTTTCGAGTTCGGGTTGACCTCGACAAAGCCGCTGGAGAACTGGTCGCCCTCGCCAATACGGATCAGCCAGGCATCGTATTCCGCGCCGGTATGCCCGAGGGCCAGCAGCTCTTCGAGCAGGATGGTGACCTTCACGCCGTTAGGCGTGGCCAGGGAATAGAGTTGCAGTGGGTGCTTGCCAACCGGCAGGACCTTGTCATGGGTGGGGCCGGCAGTCGGTCGATTGATGCTGGCGAACTGGCCACCAGACGGGGCTTCGTGTTTCCAGACCTTGGGCGGAACGTAGGGCGCTTTGCTCATGAATCAGACCTCATCGTTAGCGAGCCACAATGGACAACGTTGAGGGCATGATGACACAGAGCATTGGATGAGAGGCAGGACGCGGCCCGGTCACCCGGGCTGCGTTCAGGCAGACGTGCTGGATACGTCAGGCATTGCGCGCTTCGAGGGCCTTCATGATCTGCGCGGAAGGGTCGCCAAACCGCGACTGGCTGTCCTTGTCCTCGTCGGACTGGGTCACGGCGCCCGAGAGGATTTCCGCCAGGTTGGGGAAGTGCCCGGTTTTCTTCTTGTCCGGGTTCAGCTCGGAGCCCTGGCTCTGGTTCAGTGCCGCTTCCAGGGACAGGCGCTGCGACAGCCACTCAGGCTTGGCTTTTTCTTCCGGACTCATGTTGTTCATGAAATCCAGCGCTGCCTTCGCCCGGCCGTAAGGATCATTGGCAAACGGGTCTTTCCAGTTTTTCTCCTGGTCGGCCGGGCCGCTGTAATAACCGGTGGCGAGCCGACCCTGTTGACGCATCAGGGCCTGGGCCGACGCCTGTTCCTCGGCGGTGAACAGGCCGCCTTCGTTGGTGGCCACCGCGTTCAGCGAGCGCCGGTCCAGGTCGCCCATCAGGCTGTTGCGGTCTTCATCGCTGCCGGTGTAGGGCTTGTCGCTGCCTTTCATCAGCGCATATTTTTCATCCATGCGCTTGCGGGCATCGGCGGCCACTTCGGAGAAGGTCTTGTCCTTGGAGCTTGAAACGGCGCCGGGGTTGGCGACACCCAGCACCAGCGCATCGGCATTCATGCCTTCGCGGACGGGGAAGTACGGCTTGTTATCGGCGATCGACTTGCTGTAGTCGCTGGACTTGTCCGAAAGCGTGATCGAATCAGTGTCCTGCGCCTTGTCCGGCTTCGAGCTGTTGTGCACATTGCGCCCCTGCGATGCTGTGGCGGAGGCGGCGCCAGCCGAAGCGGAGTAGGTGGACATCGCATACGATGACGTTGAACCGGTGATCATTGTTCGTCCTTGGCGAGAGGCTCGCAGCGTAAAACACAGAGGGAATGTGTACAGCCTGTTACTAAATCATGCTTTGGCAGGCATTGCCATCATCCAAAGGTTTACCCGTTCCACGGGTGAGAACTATCCACAGATTGAGTGGGTATACCTGTGGATAATATCCTGAGAAGCAGAGCGTGCGCGGGCTGTCACGTATTGTTCATTAATTGAGCACGAGCGTGTTTTTGCTGCGCTCGGCCGCCGGATCAGTGGCTCATCAGTCGCTGGCGAATCCATTCATGCAGCCTGGCGCCGTCGGTGGACAGCTCACTGCCGGAACGGCGACACAGGTAGTACTGGCGACCGTCATCCACCCCCAGGTCGAACAGCTTCACCAGTTCGCCAGTGATGACATGCGGCGCCACCAGGGGCTCGCGCAGCAACGCACAACCCAAACCGGTGAGCGTGGCGGTCAATGCCAGCTGGCCGTCTTCGAGCAGCAAACCGTTGAGCGCGTTGGCGTGTTGCACGCCGGCGGCCTGGAACCACTGGCTCCAGGTGCCGCGCTCTTCATCGTGCAGCAAGGGCAACCGGCTCAGGGCTTCGGGCGACTCGATGGGGCCATGCCGTTGCAGGAATTCCCGGCTGCAATAAGCACTGACCGCGCCGCTGATCAACGGCTCGCTGTGATAACCCGGCCAGTGCCCGGTGCCGAAGCGGATCGACAGGTCGGCGGCGTCGCTGGGGTAGCTGCGGTGGTTAGCGTAGGTGATGTTGATGTCCAGTTCCGGGTTGGCGCCCAGGAACTCGGCCAGGCGCGGAATGAACAGGTTGATGCCGAACAGCGGGATCAGGCTGATGGTGACCTGGCGCGTGGCGCTTTTCTCGCGCACGTGTTCGGTGGCGCTGCGCAACACGGCGAAAGCCGAGCGGATCGCGCGGTAATACTCGCGGCCTTCATCGGTGAGGATCAGGTTACGCCCCTGGCGCAAGGTCAGGGGTTGCTGCAGAAAACTCTCCAGCAAATGCAGTTGATGGCTGACCGCCGACGGCGAGACGTCCAATTCCCGTGCGGCCGCATTCACGCCGCCATGACGGGCGAAGGCTTCGAAGGTGCGCACGGCGCGCAGGGGAGGGTCATTGGCTAACTGTTCTAAATTATTCATGTGTTGAATTAAACACTAAAAATACAAGCCTAAACAGTGGTGTAAATGCCGACTATATGGCGTTTATGGCGCTTTATCCGATTAGAATAACCATATGACTTTCTGATATTTGATAAAAATAGAATAAAAACTTAGTGTGCCGCGTTCCTGGGGTTCCGCCGGCACGTTTTGCAGCCGGCCTTGTGTATGGGGTAATCGGCTTTCAATGGATGTCTTGATCCAGCAACTGCTCAACGGCCTGGTGTCGGGCAGCCTTTATGCCTTGGTCGCGCTGGGCTACACCATGGTCTACGGCATTTTGCGGATCATCAACTTCGCCCACGGTGACGTGTTGATGATCGGCGCTCTGGTGGGGCTGTCGGTGATCCGCCTGTTGCAGGCACTCTGGCCGCACTTGCCTGGCGTGCTGGTGCTGGGCTTTGCCGCGCTGATCGCCATGGCGTTCTGTGCGTTGCTGGCGATGCTGATCGAGCGCGTGGCCTACCGCCGCTTGCGCAATGCCCCGCGCCTGGCACCGCTGATCAGTGGTATCGGCGTTTCGCTGCTGTTGCAGACCGCCGCGATGCTGGTGTGGACGCGCAACCCGCAAATGTTCCCGCAACTGCTGCCGCTGGCGCCGATTGAAATACTCGCCAATGCCGACGGCCACGCCGCCATCACCAACCTGACCGCACTGACCACCATCGCGGTCGCCCTGGCCGTGATGCTGGCCCTGGTGCTGCTGGTCGAGCGCACGCGCTTCGGACGGGCGATGCGGGCGGTGGCCGAGAACCCGCAAGTGGCCAGCCTGATGGGCATCAACCCCAATCGGATCATCGTCCTGACTTTCGCCATCGGCGGTGCGCTGGCGGCGCTTGCCGGCATCTTGATGGCCAGCAACTACGGCAGCGCGCATTTCTACATGGGCTTCCTGCCGGGTATCAAGGCGTTCACCGCCGCGGTGCTGGGCGGCATCGGCAACCTCAAGGGCGCGATGCTCGGAGGCCTGTTGCTGGGGCTGATCGAAGCCCTGGGCACCGGCTACCTGGGCGCGGCCACCGGGGGTGTGTTCGGCAGCAATTATCAGGACGTGTTTGCCTTCATCGTGTTGATTGCGGTGCTGGTGTTGCGCCCTTCGGGGATTCTTGGCGAACGACTGGCGACCCGCGCATGACTCATTCCATTGCAGTCTCGACTCCTTCCAGCAAACGCGCGCATCTGGGCCTGTTGCTGTTCACTTTGGCGCTGGTGCTGGCCCCGTGGGTGGTCGGCCACGCCGGCGGCAACACCTGGGTGCGCACCCTGGATTTCGCCCTGCTGTACATCATGCTCGCCCTGGGCCTGAACATTGTCGTGGGCTATGCCGGCCTGCTGGACATGGGGTTCATCGCCTTCTATGCAGTGGGGGCTTATCTGGCGGCGTTGCTGTCCTCGCCACATCTGCTGTTGCAGTTTCCTGCGCTGGCGGCGTTGTTGCCCGGCGGCCTGCACACGTCCATCTGGCTGATCCTGCCGTTGGCGGCGTTGCTGGCGGCGGGCTGTGGCGTGGTGCTGGGGGCGCCGACCCTGCGCCTGCGTGGCGACTACCTGGCCATCGTCACCCTGGGCTTCGGTGAAATCATCCGCATTCTGTTGCGCAACCTCGACCGTCCGGTGAACCTCACCAATGGCCCCAAGGGGATTTCCTCGGTGGACCCGGTGAACCTGCTGGGGCTGAACCTGGCCCGGACCCAGGAGATTTTCGGCCTGCGCCTGCCGTCGGTGTATTTGTACTACTACCTGTTCGCTGCGCTGGTGCTGCTGATTCTGTTCGCCTGTCTGCGCCTGCAGGATTCGCGTATCGGCCGAGCCTGGATGGCGATCCGCGAAGACGAGGACGCGGCAGAGGCCATGGGCGTCAACACCCGACGCCTGAAGTTGCTGGCCTTTGCCATCGGCGCCGCATTCGGCGGCCTCAGCGGCGCGTTGTTCGCGTCGTTCCAGGGCTTCGTCTCGCCGGAATCCTTCACGCTCAACGAATCCATCGCGGTGCTGGCGATGGTGGTCCTTGGCGGCATGGGCCATGTGCCCGGCGTGATTCTCGGTTGCGTGCTGCTGGCGGCGCTGCCCGAAGCGTTGCGGGCAACCATGGGGCCGTTGCAGCAGGCGCTGTTCGGCCAGGTGCTGCTCGACCCGGAAATCATCCGCCAACTGTTTTATGGCCTGGCGCTGATTCTGGTGATGCTCTACCGGCCCGCCGGCTTGTGGCCGGCGCGTCACGGAGGTGCCCGATGAGCACGCCGTTGTTGCAGATCGAGCACGTCAGCAAGCGTTTTGGCGGGGTCGCCGCGCTGACCGATGTCAGCCTGAGCATCCAGCCCGGTGAGATCTACGGCCTGATAGGCCCGAATGGCGCCGGCAAGACCACCTTCTTCAACGTGATGACCGGGCTCTACAGCGCCGATGCCGGACGCTTCCAGCTCAACGGCAAAAGCTACCGGCCGAATTCGGTGCATGAAGTGGCCGAGGCCGGCATTGCCCAGAACCTTCCAGAACATTCGCCTGTTCAATGGCATGAGCGTTCTGGAGAACGTCATGGTCGGTCGCCACGTGCGCACCTGCAATGGCTTGTGGGCGGCCTTGAGTCGTCATCGCCGGGCCCGCGAAGAGGAAGCGCAGACCCGCGAACTGGCCCATCAGTGGTTGCGCTACGTTGGCCTCGACGGCGTTGCCGATCACCGCGCCGACAGCTTGTCCTACGGCCACCAGCGCCGTCTGGAAATCGCTCGTGCCCTGGCCACGCAACCCTTGCTGCTGGCGCTGGATGAGCCGGCTGCCGGCATGAATGCCAGCGAGAAAGTGCAATTGCGCGGCTTGCTGGAAAAGATCCGTGCCGATGGCCACAGCCTGCTGCTGATCGAGCACGACGTGAAGCTGGTGATGGGCGTGTGCGATCGCATCAGCGTGCTGGATTACGGCCAGGTGATCGCCCAGGGCGCGCCTGCCGACATGCGCCGCCATCCGGCGGTGATTCAAGCCTACCTGGGAGCCAGCGCCGATGTCTGAGCCACTGCTGCGTATCGAAGGTCTCAAGGTCCGCTATGGCGCCATCGAAGCGGTCAAGTCCGTGGACCTGCACGTTGCCGAAGGCGAGCGCGTGACACTGATCGGTGCCAACGGCGCCGGCAAGAGTTCCAGCCTCAAGGCGTTGACCGGGTTATTGCCGGTGGCGGCGGGGCAGATCCATTTCGGCGGGCGCTCGATCCTCGGCTTGCCGGCCCACGAACGGCTGCGTTCAGGCATCGCCATGGTGCCTGAAGGCCGCGGCATCTTTGCCCGCATGAGTGTGTTGGAGAACCTGCACGCCGGGGCGTTTTTGCGCCGCGACCGGCAGCAGGTCGACCGCGAAATCCGCCAGTTGTTCGAGCATTTCCCACGTCTGGAAGAACGCTTGCAGCAATCCGCCGGCCTGCTTTCCGGCGGCGAACAGCAAATGCTCGCCCTGGCTCGGGCCCTGTTGTCCCGGCCGCGCCTGCTGGTGCTCGACGAACCCTCGATGGGCCTGGCGCCGATCATGGTCGAGAAGCTGTTCCAGGTGATCGAGGACGTCTGTCGCCAGGGCATGACGCTGTTGCTGGTGGAACAGAACGCGCGCCTGGCGCTGCAAGTGACGGACCGCGCTTACGTGATGGACACCGGACGCATCAGCCACAGCGGCCAATCACCGGTTTTGCTCAATGATCCCAAGGTGCGCGAAGCCTACCTCGGTGAATGAATCAACCACTGACGCCACCGGACGCCCGGCGTGTTTCGACCAGCCCGTACAGGCCAAGAGGCCTCTGAGAAACAGGAAATACCGATGAAAACTTCTGCCCCTTTCAAACGTGTTGCATTGCTCGGTGTGGCGCTTGGCAGCCTTGCCAGTGCCGTGGCCCAGGCTGACCAGCAAGTGCTGATCGGCCTGGCCGGCCCACTGACCGGCCCGTCGGCACGGATCGGCAAGGACCTGGAAAACGGTGCGCAACTGGCCATCGACCGCGCCAACGCCCAGCATCCGAAAATCAACGGCGAGGCGGTGACGTTCAAGCTGGTTTCCGAGGACGACCAGTCCGATCCGCGCACGGCGGTATCGGTGGCCCAGCGCCTGGTGGACGCCGGCGTGGTCGGTGTCGTCGGCCATTGGAACACCGGCACCAGTATTCCGGCAGCCAGGGTTTATCACGATGCCGGCATCGCCCAGGTGGCGCCGGTCGCCACCGGTCATGCCTATACCCAGCAGGGTTTCGACACCAGTTTTCGCATCATGGGTCACGACGATGACGGTGGCCAGGTAGCCGGCGATTACGCCCTGCAAACCCTCAAGGCCAAGCGCATCGCGGTGATTGATGACCGCACCGCGTTCGGCCAGGGGCTGGCGGATCAGTTCGTCAAGTCGATCGAGGCAGGCGGTGCCAAGGTGGTCTCCCGTGAGTACGTCGACGACAAGACCATCGACTTCAGCGCGGTACTGACCAATATCCGCAGCCAGAACCCGGACCTGATTTTCTTCGGTGGCGTGGACGCCCAGGCCGCACCTCTGGCCCGTCGCATCAAGCAGCTTGGGATCAAGGCGCCGCTGATGGGGGCGGGCGGTTTCGTCAGCCAGACGTTCCTGCAACTGGCGCAAAACGAAGGCGAGGGCGTGATCGCCCTGGAACCGGGGCTGGCGGTCGCGCAGATGCCCGGTGGCCAGGCGTTCGACCAGGCCTATCAGCAGCGCTTCAAGGCACCGATCGAACTGCACGCGCCGTTCGCCTATGACGGCGTCGGCGTGCTGGTGGCGGCCATTGAAAAAGCTGACTCGACCGACCCGCAGAAATACCTGCCGGTGCTGCGAGCGATCAGCTATCCGGGCGTGACCGGGACCATCGCTTTCGATGCCCAGGGCAACCTGCGCAATCCGACCTTCACTGTGTATCAGGTCAAGGCCAATCAATGGGTGCCGGTGAGCGTCGCTGGCGGCGCCAGGTAAAGTGAGTCAATGGGCGGGCGGACCATGGTTCGCCCGCCTGCGTGGAGCTGATGGAGGCACACAATGAGCAAACTCGAAGGTGAACTGGGCATTCTTGCGCGGCGGCGGATTGAAGCGGAAATCATCAAGCCGATCTACGACATCCTGGTGCGCGAACACGGCCAGCAGCACGCGGCCGCGGTGATCGGCGAAGCGGTCGGCAATGCCGCGATCAAGGCGGGTAAACACTTTGCCGCGCTGGAAGAAAAAGGCGCGGACCTGCAAAGCTTCGTCGAGCTGCAAGTGCTGTGGGAGCAGGATGACGCGCTGAAAGTCGAGATCATCGCCAGCGATGCCGAACACTACGACTACGACGTCAAGCGCTGTCGCTACGCCGAGATGTACCACGAGATGGGCCTGGGTGAAATTGGCCATCTACTCTCGTGCGCCCGCGATGAGTTGTTCATCGTCGGCTACAACCCCGACATCGAACTGACCCGTACCCAGACCATCATGGGCGGCGCCCCCGGTGCGATTTCCGCTACCGCGCCAAGCCTCCCGCCAAACGCCAGGAGCCACATTCATGAGTACGCTGGCGAGGGTCAACGGCGAACGCCTGTGGGATTCGCTGATGGAGATGGCGCAGATCGGCGCGACCGCCAACGGCGGTGTGTCGCGGCTGGCCCTGACCGACGAGGACCGACGCGGCCGTGATCTGTTCGTGGCCTGGGCGCAAGCGGCGGGCTGCAGCATTCGCGTGGACGCCATGGGCAATATTTTCGCCCGCAGGGCCGGGCGCAACGATGACCTGGCGCCGGTGGTCACCGGGTCCCATGGCGATTCCCAACCCTACGGCGGCAAATTCGACGGCATCTATGGCGTGCTCGCGGGCCTTGAAGTGCTGCGTGCGCTGAACGACCTGGGCATTGAGACCGAGCGTCCCGTCGAAGTGATCAACTGGACCAACGAAGAGGGCTCGCGGTTTGCGCCGGCGATGATTTCCTCTGGCGTGTATGCCGGGGTGTTCGACCTCGAATACGGTCTGTCCCGCACCGACGCCAAGGGCGTGAGCATCGGCCAGGCGCTGGAGCAGATCGGTTATGCCGGCCCGCACCCGGTGGGCGGCCAGGCCATCCATGCCGCGTTCGAACTGCACATCGAGCAGGGACCGATTCTGGAAGCCCAGGATGTGACCATCGGCGTGGTCACCGGCGCCCAGGGCCAGCGCTGGTATGAAGTCGAACTGATCGGCCGCAGCGCCCATGCCGGCACGACGCCAATGGACCATCGCCTGGACGCCTTGCTCGGTTTCGCCCGCGTAGTGGAAGCGGTCAATCGTCTGGGGCTGGAGCAGGGCGCGGAAGGCCGGGCCACGGTCGGCATGGCCAACGTCTTCCCGAACTCGCGCAACGTGGTGCCAGGCCGGGTGTTTTTCAGTGTCGAATTCCGTCACCCGGACGAAAGCGTTCTGGCTCGCCAGGATGAACAACTGCGCGAAGCGGTGCAGCAGATCGCCGAAAACATCGGTTTGCAACACAGCGTCAATCAGATTTTCCAGTACGCGCCGATCGCCTTCGATGCCGACTGCGTGGAAGCGGTACGCGTCGCCAGCGCTGCCTTGGGTTATAGCCATCGACCGATGATTTCCGGTGCCGGGCATGATGCCTGCTACCTCAATCGCGTGGCTCCCACCGCGATGATCTTCGTGCCCTGCGTCAATGGTCTGAGCCACAACGAGGCTGAGCACATTCACCTGCACTGGTCGACGGCGGGCGCGGATGTGTTGCTGCATTCGATCCTGGCCAAAGCCATGGAGGCGTGACGCGCGACGATATTGGATTTTCCGGGGCAATCAAATAAGATATGAAACATATACATTTCATATAGTGAAGCCCATGGGTATCGTCAAAATCTCCGAAGAGCTGCATGAGCACCTGCGCGTTGCCAGCAACGCGCTGAGTCGCTCGATTAACGCCCAGGCCGAGCACTGGATGCGCATCGGCATGCTCGCCGAGTTGTATCCCAACCTCGACCACAGCGAGATCTCTCGCCTTTTGGTGCGTGCCGAACTGACCGGCGGCCTGGAGCTGAAACAGCTGTGCGGCCTGGCGGAGCCTGCGTCCGAGCCTGCACCGGAACGTCTGGCGACCGCTGGAGCGCGCCCATGAGGAACAACGTGCGCATCAACACCCCGGCGCAAATCGCCCAGTCACGCATCGCCGCCCAGCTCGCGGCCCAGGTGCTGGCGATGATTGCCCCCCACGTGAAGGCCGGCGTCACCACCGACGAACTCGACCGCCTGTGCCACGACTACATCGTCGACGTGCAGAAGGCCATCCCCGGCAACATCGGTTACCTGGGCTACCCGAAAACCGTGCTGACCTCGGTCAACGAGGTGGTCTGCCATGGTTTGCCGTCGGCGACGGTGCTCAAGGACGGTGACATCGTCAACATCGACATCGCGGTGAAAAAGGACGGCTGGTATGGCGACACCAGCCGCATGTACTTCGTCGGCGAGCCCAGCCCCGAGGCGTATCGCCTGGTCAAGACCACCTACGAGGCGCTGTGCGCGGGCATTCGGGTGGTGCGCCCGGGTGCCACCCTCGGCGACATCGGCTACGCCATTCAAGCCCACGCCGAGAATGCCGGTTTCAGTGTCGTGCGCGAGTACTGCGGCCACGGCATCAACAAGGTCTACCACGACGAGCCGCAGGTGCTGCATTACGGTTATCCGGGGCAGGGCCTGACGTTGAAGGCCGGGATGATTTTCACCATCGAGCCGATGCTCAACGCCGGCAAGCGCCACGTGCGCACCCTGGCCGATGGCTGGACCGTGGTCACCAAGGACAGCTCGCTCTCGGCCCAGTGGGAGCACATGGTGGCGGTCACCGACGACGGTTTCCAGGTGCTGTCGGCCTGGCCGGACAGCATGGAAGGCTTCCCGGCTATCTGAACGGCCGGTTCGCTGCGCAGGCCTGGCGCAACTGCACCGGGCTGATGCCCAGGCGTTGTTTGAACACCGTTGCCATGTGCGCCTGGGAGTTGAAGCCGCAGGCGAGGGCAATCTCGGCCAGGCTAACGCGGGTGTCGAGCAGCCGCGCCCGGGCGCGGGCCACGCGGCGGTCGATCAGGTAGCTGTGCGGGCTTTTGCCCATCGCCTGCTTGAAGGCGCGGATGAAAAAGCCTTCGGACAACGCAAGCAACTCTGCCATCGCCTGCACGCTCAGCGGGCCGCTCAAACCGTCGTCGATGAATTCATCGAGCAGGCGCAGCCGTTTGCCGGTGATCGAACCGCGCGGCAGATTGGCCAGGGCATCCTGACCCTGGGCGCGCTGCGTCAGGGCCAGCGCCCAGGCTTCCCAGTCGTCCTCCACGCCAGGCTGCAACAACGCGCTGCGCATGCGCAGGGCCAGGGCGATGGCCTGCGGGTCGATCCGATTATTGAAGGCGTGCTCGCCAACCGCCGCCAGGCCCTGGGCGTGCACCACTCGCAGGTACTCGCCGCCGCTCGGGGACTCGGACAGCACGTCGCAACCTACCGGCACGAACGCCAGGCTGTTGGGCGTGGCGACGAAAGGCTGCACGCGGTCGCTGCCAATGGCGTGCAGGCCGCGCTGGCTGTCGAAGGCAAAGCCGATGGCCGATTGTGTCGCCACATAACGCGCCGAATAAGCCGAGCCCGGCAACAATTCGATCGCCCAGGGCCCGGCCTCGACGCGGCGGACCGGTTCGGCAGCAAGGGGCAGTGTTGGGCGTGGTGGCTGGCTCATGCAGCCCATAGTAGTGAACATGCGGCACAAAAGTCAGGTCAGTTTTTTGAAAGCCGCCGCACGGTGCCCGTGCCTAGACTGGAAGAAATTTCCGGGAGGTTGCCCATGCACACACTGACACGCGACGACATCGAACAGGCGGCACGCGAGGTCTACAAGGTCATGCCCGCCACCGCGCAGTACGCCTGGCCGTTGCTGGCCGAGCGCCTGGGCTGCACGGTGTGGGTCAAGCATGAAAACCACACCCCGACCGGTGCCTTCAAGGTGCGCGGGGGCATCACCTTCATGCACTGGCTCAAGCAGGCGCATCCGGAGGTCAAGGGCATCGTCTCTGCCACCCGCGGCAACCACGGCCAGAGCGTGGCGCTGGCGGCCACGGCCGTGGGGCTGAGGGCGTTGATCGTGGTGCCGCTGGGTAACTCGGTGGAAAAGAACAACGCCATGCGCGGCTTTGGCGGCGAAGTGGTCGAGTTTGGTCGCGACTTCGACGAAGCGCGGGAAGAGGCCGCCCGGCTGGCCCAAGCCCACGGCCTGTACCTGGTGCCACCGTTCCACGGAGAACTGGTCAAGGGCGTGGCCACCTATGCGCTGGAACTGTTCAGCGCCGCGCCGGACCTGCACACCGTCTACGTGCCGATTGGCTGCGGCTCGGGCATCTGCGCGGTGATCGCCGCCCGCGATGCACTGGGCCTGGACACGCAAGTGGTGGGCGTGGTGTCCACCGAAGCGGCAGCGGCCAAGTTGTCGTTCGAGGCCGGCAGCCTCTGCGAAACGCCGTCGGCCAATACCTTCGCCGACGGCCTGGCCGTGCGCAAACCCATCCCCGAAGCCTTCGAGCGTTATCGCACGGGCGCGGCGCGCATCGTCGCCGTCAGCGAAGAACAGATCGCCGAAGCCATGCGCGTGTATTACACCGACACCCACAACCTCGCCGAAGGTGCCGGCGCTGCGGCACTGGCGGCGCTCATGCAGGAGCAGGGGGCCATGGCCGGGAGGAAGGTGGGGGTGATCCTGTCCGGGGGCAATGTGGATCGCTCGGTGTATGCGAAGGTGATCGGCTGACCCACCGGACTTGCCCGACCCGCCAATATCAGTGAAGCTCCCCGCCGTGGAAGGCAACTGTCCGACCGGTTTTCAGGGAAGGTATGCATGGCATTGAAGGTTTTGGTGATCGGCGGGTACGGGAATTTCGGCAGTATCGTCTGTCAGCATCTGGTGGCGATGCCCGGCATCGAGCTGGTGGTCTCGGGTCGTGATCCGCGCAAGTTGCAGCGCAAGGTCGATGAACTGAACGCCCAGTCGGGCGGCACCTGCCAAGGTTGGTGTGGCGATGCCATGGGCACGGCATTCACCGACGTTCTGCGCTCGCTGAACATTCAATTGGTGGTCCACACCGGCGGCCCTTTTCAGGGCCAGTCCTACGCCGTCGCCGAGCACTGCATCGACGCCGGTGTGAACTACTGCGACCTGTCTGACTGCCGGACCTTCGTCAATGGCATTGGCGTGCTCGATGCCCGGGCGAAAGCGGCGGGCGTGGCGATCCTCAGTGGCTGCAGCTCGGTGCCTACGCTGTCGTCGGCGATCATTGACGAACAGCGTCATCGTTTCAAACGCATTGACAGCATCGAACACGGCATTTCCTCGTCGGCGAAAATGCCGGGGCTGTCGACGGTCGAAGGTGTGCTTGCCTACGCCGGCAAGCCGATCCATCAACTCAAGAACGGCCAGGTGCACGCAGTGTCGGGCTGGCAAGACCTGACGCTGCGCAAGATGCCCCACCTGGGTCGTCGGCTGCTGGCCAATGTCGATGTCCCTGACATGGATATCTTTGCCGATCGTTATGGCGCCCATACCTTGAGCTTCAAGGCCGGTTCCGGGCTCAAGCTTGGCGGTATCGCCAACGGCGTGCTGGCCCAGGCCCTGAAGATGGGGATTGTGCGCGATCATGCCGCGTGGGCTGCCAGGCTGCATCGCTGGGGTCTGTGGTTCGAGCGGTTTGGGGATGGCAAAAGTGCGATGTACATCGACGTTCACGGCATCGGTGTGCAAGACCAACCGTTGTCGATGACCGTGCAACTCACGGCGCGCAACGACAAGGGCCCGCAGATCCCCAGCTGTGCGGCGGTGGCACTGGCGGCAAAAATCGCCCAGGACTACACGCCCGCCAGCGGAGCCCGGCCGTGTGTGGGCGAAATCAGCGTCGACGAATACATGGCCGCCATCAATGACCCGAAGAACCTGAGCCTGTCCGTGCATTTTTCTGACGAGCAACGCTGACCATGCTCTACCTGTGCCTGAAATACCTGCACATCATCGCCGCCATTTTCCTCTTCGGTTTCGGCATGGGCTCCTACCTGTACCTGATTGCCGCCAGCCGCACCGCCAATCCGCAGGTGATCGCACACGTGGCCAGAATGGTCGTGCGCTTCGACACCTGGATCACCACACCGGCCGGTTTCATCCAGATCATCACCGGCTATGCGCTGATCAAACTCGCCGGGCTGCCGCTGAGCACCGATTGGGTGCTGACCGCGCTGATCATCTTCCTCTGCGTGGGTTCGCTGTGGCTGCCGGTACTGGTGCTGCAAAAACGCTTGTGCCGGATGGCGTCCAGCGCCGTGGCGACTGGCGAGGCACTGGATGATGGCTACGCCAGCGTCTACCGCCAATGGTTCTGGCTGGGCGTCGCGGGGTTCGCCGGGATGTTCGTGATCGTGCTGATCATGGTGACGAAGATGACGCCGGCGCAGTGGCTCGGGTTGCTGCTGTAGGTCACTAGCTGAACGTGATCGCCCAAGTGATGAACCCGGCAATCGCCGTGGTGCAGGTCAGGGCGACCAGGAACAGGATGTCGATGAGTTTTTCCATGAGGTGATTGCGCTGGAACTGGCGGGTGCGCAGGGACCAGTAGGACATCAGGGTGGTGATCAGGTACAGGATGGCGTTGATCGCCAGCAGGTCATCACCGATGGAGTCGGCACTCTTCAGGGTGCCGACCACCTGGAAAATCCCGATTACGGTGATGCACACGCCGACCATGGCGGCCGAGGCGCTGAACACATGCACGCAGATGTCTTCGTTGAGCGTGACGGGCGCCTTCTTTTCGCTCATGTCGGTGTTCCCCGCACTGTCACGCCGAGGCGTCGGACAGTGCCGTGGCGACCTGCTTCTCTATTTCCTTCTCGTCCATGCCTCGTCCGAAATGCTTGAGGTAGCGACCCTGGCTGTCGATCAAAAACAGGATAGTCGAGTGGTCCATCATGTACTGGTCGGGTCGATCGCCGGACGGCACTTTCTTGTAGTACACGTGATAGGCGTCGGTGATGCGCACGATTTCCTGTGGTGAGCCAGTCAGGCCGACGAAGTCGCTGGCGAAGTAGTTGACGTAGGTCTTGAGTTTTTTCGGTGTGTCGCGTTCCGGGTCGATGGTCACGAAGACCGGTCGCACGTTGATGCCCTGTTGCTTGAGTTGGCGACTGATGCGGGCCATTTTCGCAAGATCGGTCGGGCAGATGGCCGGGCAGGTCATGAAGCCGAAATACAGCAACGCCGGCTGGCCAAAGCTGCGTTCGTTGACGCGCTGGCCGTTCTGGTCGGTCAGTTGGAACGGCCCGCCGACGTCGGTGCGGGTCGCTGCCGTGGCGGTGGCCGCCAGGCCGGCCAGCAGAAGCGTGATTAACCACTTCATCGATCAGTACCCTCCGGAGTATGTCAGCGCCAGGCCCACCAGTTCGGACATTTGCCCGTCCTCTTTCTGGGTGCCAGCAGACAGGCCGAGCTTGAGCTGGCCGGTGATGTTGTAGGTCAGGCTCAGTTCGTTGAGGTAGTCCTGGTGATCGGCGCCACCGCTGGATTGCCGATGCTTGTCGGTGCGGGTCGCCCCCAGGCTCCAGTCGCCGAAATCGAAGGTCAGCGAGGTGGTCAGGTAGCGGGTGTCATTGCCCTTGATCCCGTCTTCGTTGTCGACGTCGGCGAATTCGATGAAGGGCACGATATCGAAATAGCGGCCGGCCAGGGTCGGCTCCAGATCGGTGCTCGGTTCATAAGCCCAGATGTACCGGGCCGAGGCGATCTTGATGGTCTCGTCATCCTCGCCGGGCGGGTTGGGCTGGGTCGCATCCTTGGCCTGTTTGTTCGACATGAAACCGGCCTGCATCTCCAGGTAAGGCACCGCCGGAATCGCCAGCCAGTTCACGGTCACCGCGTAGGAGTCGAGCTTGCCGGTGTTGGACGGGCCGCCGTCCTTGCTGGTGAGTTTGTCGCCGTGGCGCAGGTAGGGGCGGCCGAGAAACGAGTTGTCGGCGGTGTAGAGGCTCAGGTTGGGTTCGATCATCCCCAGCTTCTGGTCGAAAAAACGATACGCCACCGTACCGCCGAGCATGCCGTCCAGATCGTAAGTGCTGACGAAATCCTCGGTGTACAGGCCCGGCGCCTGGTCCTGGGCGCGGCCGAAGGGCACGTGGTACTTGCCGACCATGAACGCCGAGTTGGCGTTGTTCTGGTAATAGTTGAGGTCGTTGATCACCAGCCCCACATCCTCGAAAAAGCGCTTCTGCCCAGGCTCGGGCCCGTTGATGGGATTGATCTCGGTGGAGAACTGGATCTGCTGGTCGTGGCTGAAACGGAAGTAAAAGGTCGCGTTGATGTCGGGGTAGGCGTCGGTGCTGTTGCGATTGCCGCCCTGGGGCGAGTCGGAATGCACGTGGTCATACTGGAAGGTCGCGTCGTAGTCCATGCCGACGTTGGGGTATTGCCCGTCATCGGCCAGCGTCGATTCCAGGGCATACACCGAACCCACCAACAACACAGCCAAGCGATAGTTGTACATGGCGTGCCCCTCTTACTTGATCAGTGGGCTGGACGCTTTCGGGTCCTGTCCGGTGTTGCGCAGGTAGGAGCACAACTGGTTGTTTTCACCGTACAGCCCGCCCAGGGGTTCGAGCTTGACCGCCTGCTCGTAATCCTCGGGCTTGACCACCTGGATCGCCTGCATCATGCCGCCGTCCTCGTGTTCGAGGATGTGGCAGTGGTAGACGAACTTGCCGAGGATCACCGGGTCGCGAAACGGGATGCGCACGGTGATCGAACCCGTCGCCGGGATGAACACGTTGTCGCGGTAGCCACTGAACTCCACGCGCTTGCCGTTGATTTCGGTGACCTGGAAATCCACCTGATGGATGTGGAACTGGTGCAGCTCCTGGGACGGGTTGAACAGGCGCCACTCTTCGACATCGCCGAGCTTGACCGTGGTGTTGACCCGGCCCAGTTCGAAGCGCGTGCCGTTGATCATGAATGCGTTGGAGTCGGTGTCCGAATCCTGGAAGGCGAACTGGCGCGTCTTGTTCACGGCGATCTTGCTGAAGTCCTCGGCGGGCGGGTAGGCGCTGGTGATCTGTTTGGTCGCCACCGGCGCGCCGCTGGAGCGCAGCACCGCCAGTTTCGCGGCTGGATACTGGTCGCCCGCCGGCCCGGTGTTGCCCGAGCCGGCTTCGATTTCATAGGTGCCCGCGGGCGGGCCCACCACCAGCACACTGAAACGGGCTGACGGGCCAATCAGCACCTGGTTGGTATCGACCCGGCGCGTCACGGTGTTGCCGTCCCGGGACAGCACCTGCATTGAGTGGCCATCCTTGATGCGAATGCGGAAGTATTGGTTGGCGGCAATGTTGATGAAGTGCCAGAGCTGGGTTTCTCCAGGCTTGATGTCGATGATCGGCACCTCCTGGCCATTGATCGTGCGAATCGACGGGGCGCTGGTGATGATTTCGCTGGCTACCTTGCCAGTCAGGGTTTTCTGGAAATTGCGCAGCACCAGCACCTGTTCCTTGATGCCCTTGAGCTCGGGGAAGGGGTCGAGCATGCCGTCGACCAGGATCGGCCCGGCAATACCGGCTGACACCTGGCGCTGCGAACCGCCGTGGAAATGGCTGTGATACCAGTAGGCGCCGGGGCTGTGCTCTGGCGGCAGTTTGACGTTGTACTCGGCTACCTGATGGGGCTGGGTGAAACGGAAGATGTTGTCACCCTGATCCAGCGGCGACACCTGCATGCCGTGGAAATGCAGGTTGGTGATTTCGTCCATGCGGTTGTCCAGGCGGATCGCCATGGTGCCGCCCGGGCGGGTGCGAATCAGCGGCGAGTCGTAATCACCGTTGAACACCAGCGACACGTAACGCTCGTTGCCCACGTTCACCTGTTGCTCGGCAGCCGTCAGCGTGGCGTGGGTCACGCCGCTGGCATCGTAGGTGAATTCCGGGTTCTGGCGCAGCGGTTGGGAGGCGGGGTCAGCGGATTGCCGGGTCGTGCAGGCGGACAGAAATGCCAGTGCAACGACGCTCGTGAAGAGACTGAAGAGGCGGACGCTTGAAGCTCTGGGCATGATCGCGACCTACGCTGGTATGACATTTGTCATTCAATGAATCGACACCGGGGCGTTCCGAGAAGGAGCTCAAAGGTGTTTCTTCTCTTCCTTGTCCAGATGTTTGTCTTCCTTGTGCCGCTCTTTATCGAGTTTCTTGGCCTCCTTATTGATGTCCTTGCCATCCTGCTCGGCATCTTTGTCCAGGTCGCGAACACCGTTGCGGACATCTTTTTCGATATCGTCCTCAGCATTAGCCACACCTGCGTGAGACATCACAGCGATCGCCATGAGTGACGCAAGGAATATTGTTTTGAGAGATCGCATAGGGAGACTCCATTCGTCGTGAATGGAGTAAAAGTAGTCAGCGTATTTGTAAATGAGTTGGATTTCTGACGAGCGGATGGTAACTGTTAGTTGGCTAAGTTGTTTTTGGAAAGTTGAGGAAATTACTTGGGTAATGTCTTTTCGCTGTTATTTATTGCGCTTGGATATAGAGGCAATTTCCATAAAGCATTTTAATGCGGATGCGAGTTGGGTGTTTATTAACATCCGCGTGCCATCCGTCAGCTGTTTCATAAATGAGAGAGCCATGAACATGATCAAGAAGTGGATGTTGAGTGGTGTCGTCTGTACAACTTTGATCTTCGGTTGTGCCACTCAGGCTGACCAGCCGCATGTGGACATTGGTGATCGACACGGCAATTTGCGCGATGCCCAGGAGCATATCGTGCAGGCCTGGAAGTTGGTCTCGGACGCCCAGCGTGCCAACGATTCGCGGCTTGGCGGTCATGCAGCGCGGGCGAAGGACCTGCTCAGCCAGGCCAACGACGAACTGCGCCTGGCGGCGGATACGGCCAACGAGCATGAGTGAAAAAGTTCGGGGTATGACTCCATGATCGGCCCGACTCATGGAGCCTCCCGTTGCGGATTCAACCCTGCGGCACGACTTTGGCCTCGCTGCCGGAACCTTCGACATAAACATTCATGCCTTTGCTCAGCGACGGGTTGATGGGTTGGGTGACCGACACCAGTACACCGCTGTTGGTCCGCACGATGATCTGCTGCGCATCCCGTGGCTGGTCATATTGTTTCTTCTCCGCATAGTTGCCACCCGCAGCACCGGCAAGTGCCCCGGCAACCATGGCAACATCCCGGCCGGTCCCCCGGCCGATCAAACTTCCCAGCCCCAGCCCACCCAGCCCCCCTAGTATGGCGCCAACACCACTGTCGTGATTGGTCTGCATTTGGGTTTGGGTGATCTGTTCGATCTTCCCTGAACGAATCTCCATCTCGCCGGCACCACCACTTCCCGCATCGAACGGGACACAGGCGGTTATCAGTGAAAGGCTTAACAAGAGTGCGATGGTTTTCATGGTTGAACTCCACTTTGGAAGAAGTCGGTCATGTAAAACACTGGTTTACGGTAGACGAAAAATCCTCTGGGGTGGCCATGCTGCGATGAGATCATTTCGGATATGCTAATGCGCTGTTGCAATGATGATACATATTGATCCCCATCGAACCCGACAAAGGGAGCCCGCGTGGTTACATTCAACTTTTTCCTGAGCAGCAAAGGTCTGGATTTATCGAGAGTGCGCCTTGTCAGGCATCAGGACCAACGCGCGGAACGTGGCAAGACACCCTACGATTTGTGGGTCGCCGATGATGGGCGCTTCGAGCAATACCAAGCGATTCAAAACCGCGATGTGTTTGGCAATGCTGGTTGGGTGGCATCCTTTGTGGCGACGCCGCTTAACGAAACGCTGTTCGTGGGTCTTTACCGGGTGGTGGGCCAATCCCTTGTCCCAGCCGAAACGCGTGACCCTGTGACCGGTGAAGATGTCAGCGGCCTGCTCTGGTATGACATGCAACCTGATGACAGCCTCGACGACTACAAAGGCCGACTGGTGATCGAGTGGGGGCCGGGTTTGCGCAGTTGGGTGCAACGGGCCGATAACCAGGACAAGAAAGTACTGGAGATGCGCCGCGTTGCAATCGAGCCGCCGTTTCCGGGATTCGGGTCATTCCGCTGGCCGGTTCGAGAGCTGACCTCCATCCCCGTGTCCTGGCGTACGGCGCTGTCGGTCGTGCGTGGCGTGTACGCGTTGACCTGCCTTAAAACGGGCAAGCTCTATGTGGGTTCCGCTTATGGGGAGGAGGGTTTCTGGGGCCGCTGGCTTGAGTATCTCTCCACGGGTCATGGCGGCAATATCGGACTCAAGGCGCTGGAGGAGCATGAGTTCCAGGTCGCGATACTTGAAGTGTCTTCGTCTGCCGCCGGAGCAACCGAAATTATTGCCAGGGAAGGGGAGTGGAAGGAAAAGCTGCTCACGCGACGGTTTGGTTTGAACATCAATTGATTGGGTTTGCGTGTGCAGGTCTGGCATCGAACACAAATTCCGAGTTCACCCCGACCCACTGTGGGAGCGGGCTTGCCCGCGATGGTCGTAAACGATAACGCGAGCTGTCTGGATGCCCGCCATGTCTGGGCTGGCATCGCGAGCAAGCTCGCTCCTACAGGTCCGGTGTCGGACACAAATTTCGGGTTCGTCATGGACCCACTGTGGGAGCGAGCCTGCTCGCGATGGTCGTCAACGATAACGCTGGGTGTCTGGATGCCAGCGGTGCCTGAGCTTCCATCGCGAGCAAGCTCGCTCCTACAGGTCCGGTGTCGAACACACATTCCGAGTTCGTCATGGACCCACTGTGGGAGGGAAGGTCAGACGGCCGGCTTCAATGCCATTTCCGGTTCCTCTGCGGTTTTGGCTTCGAAGGCATTTTGCGGTTTCATGGTGAAGGTCAGCAGCACGCCGCAGAACAACACGCCGATCGAGACCATGAACGGCAGGCTCCAGTTGCCCGTCTGGTCGATCAGGTAGCCGGCCAGCAGCGGGCTGATGATGGTTGCGGTGGCGGCGGTGCCGTTCATGATGCCGCTGGCGGTGCCGGCGCGGTCATGGGCGATGTCCATCGGCACGGCCCACATCGGTCCGACGGTCATTTCATTGAAGAACAACGCCAGCCCGAGGAAGATCAGCGAGTACAACGGCTCCTGGAACAGCAGCACCGGAATCAGCGACAACCCGGTCAGCGCCATGCAGACCGCCACCAGCCAGGTTCGCGCCAGCTTGAGGCTGCCGGTGCGATGCAGGATCTTGTCGCTGAGCCAGCCACCCAGCAAGTCACCGACCACGCCGGCGAAGAACACCCCGGAGGTGAAAATCACCGCCTCCTTGATGTTCAGTTTGTAGTTGTGCATGAAGTACATCGGGATCCAGCTGAGCATCAGCCAGAGGATCCAGTTGTAGCAAAAGTACACGCTGGACACCGGAATCATGCGTTTGAACAACCGTGCGTAAGTACCGGGCGCGTCCTTGCGACGGACTTTCGGCTGCGGCAATTGCGCCACTTCTTCCGGGGTGATGCGTGGGTGGTCGGCAGGTTTTTCCGTGTAGGCCACGTACCACAACACAATCCAGCCAAAGCTCACCGCACCCAGCAGGTAGAAGGCGAAGCGCCAGTCATAGGCGGTCATCAAACCCATGACCATGACCGGTGCCATGGCGTTGCCCAGGCGTGCGGCCGAGTGGGTGATGCCCTGGGCGAAACCGCGTTTGTCCTTGGACACCCACGCCGCCATGGCGCTGGTGGCCGCCGGGAAGGTTGCCCCTTCGCCAAGCCCCAGCAACATCCGTGCGGCTACCAGGGTCAGGAAGCCGCCGGCCATGCCGGTGAGCACCGTCGCGGTGGCCCAGATGAAGCCGCAGGCGATCAGGGTGCGTTTGGCGCCGAATCGGTCACTGACCCAGCCACCGATGAACTGGAACACCATGTAGGGATAGGCAAACGCCGAGAAGATGAAGCCCAGCTGGGTGTTGCTCAACCCCAGTTCGCTGCTGAACTGCCCGGCGGCGGTGCTGACGTTGACGCGGTCGACGTAGGTGATGAAGTACATCAGGCACAACAGCACCATGATGGTGGTGGTGGCCTTGAGCTTGAACCTGTTCATATTCGCTACCTTTTTGTTGTTGTAGATAACGCGATGTTTGAATTGCAGGGAATTTCCGCTGGTCAGTCCGTGGCCAGGATCGCTCCCTCATTTCGCAGCTCGGCGATGCGCCGCGCATCGAAACCGTATTCCTCAAGAATCTCCACGGTGTGCTCGCCATGCAGCGGGGCCGGGCGGTTCACTTGTTTGGGGGTTTCGGAGAAACGGATGGGCAGGGCGATGCTGCGAGCCGAACCCGTGACCGGGTGGTGGGTCTCGACGATCATGTCCCGCTCCAGAATCTGCGGATGCTCGACCGCCTGGGAAATATCCAGCACCGCGCCCACCGGCAGGCCGACGGCATCCAGGCGCTGGACCCAGTTGTCGGTGGTGTCCTGCACCAGCCGCGCGGTGATCAGCGCGACCAGCACTTCGCGGTGGCGCATGCGTTCCGGGTTGCTGGCGAAACGCGGGTCGTTGGCGATTTCCGGAGCGTCCAGCACCTGCAACAGGCGTTCGTAATTGCCCTGGTTGGCGGCACCGATATTGATCCAGCCATCGCGGGTGCGGAACGCCTGATACGGGGTGCTGGTCGAGTTGGCCGAGCCCATCTTCGGCAGGATCACGCCTTCGGCAAAGTAGTTGGCGGCCGGCCAGTACATTTGCTGGAATCCGGCCTCCAGCAACGAGGTGTCGACCACTTGCCCGCGCCCGGTCTGCAACTTGTGGGCATAGGCCGCAGCGATGCCGAGCGCGGCGAGGATCCCGGCATTGATGTCGGCAATCGGCGAGCCGGCCTTGATCGGGTCCTGGCCCGGCTCACCGGTGTTGCTCATCATCCCCGACAGGCCCTGGGCGATCAGGTCGAAACCACCCTTGTCGGCGAACGGCCCGGTGCGCCCGTAGCCGGACACCGAGCAGTAGATCAGGCCGGGGTTGAGCTCCTTGAGCACGTCGTAGCCCAGGCCGAGTTTTTCCATGGTGCCGTTGCGGTAGTTCTCGGTCACCACATCGGCGTCGGCGAGCATGCGCCGCAGCACTTCCTTGCCGCCTTCGGTCTTGAGGTTCAGGGCGATGTCGCGTTTGTTGCGGTTGAGGATCATGAACGAGGCTGACTCGCCATGATCCAGGATCGGTGCGAAACGTCGGCAGTCGTCGCCGTCCATTTTCTCGACCTTGATCACCTCGGCGCCCATGTCGGCCAGCATCATCCCGCAGACCGGGCCCGACATGATGTGCGACAGCTCGATGACTTTCATTCCTGCCAATGGTCCGGCCATTTCATTGCCCTCCGAAAACGGGTTTGCGTTTGGCCAGGAAGGCCTGGTAACCGATCTGGAAATCCTCGGTGCCGAAGCAGGCGAAGGCCTCCTCGTATTCCTCGGCGCTCAGCGGTGCGGGGTTCTCCAGCCTGCGCACGAACTGCTTGTGCCAGCGCGCCACCAGCGGTGCGCCCGCGGCGATCCGGTCGGCGCAGTGCAGGGCACTCGCCTCGACATCGGCGTCGGCCACCACGCGGCTGACCAGGCGTTTGTCCAGGGCTTCCCTGGCGTCGAACACGCGGCCTTCGAGGAGGATCTGCAAGGTCACATCGGGGCCGGCGATGCGCATCAGCCCGCCCATTTCGTCATGGGCCATGGCCAGGCCGAGCTTGTTGACAGGCACCCCGAAACGGCTCGATTCACCACAGATGCGGATGTCGCAGAGCGAGGCGATGCCCAGGCCACCACCGACGCAGATGCCGTGGATCATCGCCACCAGTGGATGGCGGCAGGCGTCGATAGCCCTGAGCGCATCGTGCATGACCCGCCCGTAGGCCCGGGCTTGCTCGACCGTGCTGCGCTGGGTTTCGAATTCCGAAATGTCGTTGCCGGGGGCGAACGCCTGGGTGCCGGCGCCACGGATGACCACGCAGCGCACGCTGTCATCGGCGTCCAGTTCGCGCATGGCGTCGGCCAGTAGTTGCCAACTGCGCAGGGTAGTGGCGTTGAGTTTTTCGGGGCGGTTGAGCACCACCGTGGCAATCGGGCCGTTGCGTTCGACCAGAACCACATCGGGCGATGGGGAGAGGCTGTTCATGCAAACACCTTTGTGGATGTGATTTCTTATATTTGGGATGCCAATTTGTAAAATTGGTATCCCAAATATAGAGGCGAGAAAATTTTCCGCAAGTTCTTTATGACGCCGTTGGTCTGTCCAGCTAAGATTCGGGATACCAAATCCTGAGAGTGACCCGATGGCCGAGTCCAAGCCGCAGATCAACGAAACCGCCTACCTGGCGCTGCGCGAAAAAATTGTCAGCGGCGAGTTGCAGCCGGGGGCGCCCCTGTCGGAGCGGGCGATCTGTGAGGAACTGGAGGTTTCGCGCACGCCGCTGCGCGAGGCGATCAAGATGCTGGCCCGTGAAGGGCTGGTGGAGATCTCGGCGACCCGCCGGGCGCGAGTCGCCAGCCTGTCGCTGGAGGAGGCCGCCAACATGCTGACCTTGCTGGCGGCCCTGGAGGGGTTATCCGGCGAACAGGCCTGCCAGAAAATTTCGGCGACCGACATCGCCCATCTCGAAGTCCTGCAAGCGGCCATGCAGCTTTCCCACGAGCAGGGCGACCTGGCCAGCTACTTCGACCTCAACCAGAAAATCCACCTGGAAATCCTGCGTATCGCCGACAACAAAGTGCTGACCGAAATGTTCGGCAACCTCAACGCCCGCCTGCGCCACGTCCGCCGCCGACTCAACCCCACCCCTGGCCGCTGGTTGCAGGCCGTGAACGAGCACGAGCAGATGTTGGTGTACCTGAAAAAAGGCGATGGCAAGAAATTGCGCGCATTGATGGAAGACCACCTGCGCAACAAGACCGATGTGCTGCTGGCGACCATGCTCGAGCATGGGATTGTCAGTACGCAGCGTCAGTCATGATGATGTGGGGGCAGGTAGTCCGCGGTGCCTGGACGTTCATCGCGAGCAGGCTTGCTCCCACAGGCCCGGTGTTGGATACAAATCCCGAGTTCGCCATGAACCCATTGTGGGAGCGAGCCTGCTCGCGATGAACGTCCAGACAATGAGGTCTTCCAGACACCCAGCGTTATCGTTGACGTCCATCGCGAGCAAGCTCGCTCCTACAGGGTTTGTGGTCGGACACAAATCCGGCGTTCCCACAGGTTTCCTGGCCTATTTCAAAATATTCATCGCCACCACCGCTATCCTCTAGAATCCAACCCTCGCCGCTTCGCTGGACCCGCACCCCATGCAAAACCCCACTGCCCAACGCCCGCTCTGGCAAACCTATCTGCTGTTCCTCGGGCCCATGGTCCTGTCCAATTTCCTGCAATCCATGACGGGCACGGTCAACAGCATCTACATCGGCCAACTGCTCGGTACCCAGGCGTTGGCGGCGGTGTCGGGGATGTTTCCCATCGTGTTCTTCTTCATCGCCCTGGTCATCGGCCTGGGCGCCGGGGCAGGGGTGTTGATTGGTCAGGCCTGGGGCGCGCGGGAGACGCATCTGGTCAAGGCCATTGCCGCCACGACCTTGCTGCTAGGGGCCATCATCGGGCTTGTCGCTGCGGTGCTCGGTACGGTGTTCGCGCGCGCGGCGTTGCAGGGCCTGGGCACGCCGGCGGACGTGCTCGACGACGCGGTGGCGTATGCCCACGTGATGTTGTGGATCATGCCGTCGCTGCTGGTCTACGTGCTGTTCACCCAACTGCTGCGCGGGGTCAGCGATACGCTGTCGCCGCTGATGGCGTTGCTGGTGTCGACCCTGATCGGCCTGGCGCTGACCCCGGCGCTGATTCGCGGCTGGCTGGGCTTGCCGATGATGGGTATCCAGAGCGCAGCCTATGCCGGGCTGGTGGGTAACCTGGCGGCGATGGGCTGGCTGGCCTGGCGGCTGATCCGGCGTAACCATCCGCTGGCGCCGGATCGCGAGATGTTCGCGGCGATGCGCCTGGATCGCGAGATCCTCGGCAAGGTGCTGCGCATCGGTTTACCTACGGGACTACAGATGGTGGTGTTATCGCTGTCGGAATTGGTGATCCTGGCGCTGGTCAACCAGCACGGTTCCCAGGCGACGGCGGCCTATGGCGCGGTGACGCAGATCGTCAATTACGTGCAGTTCCCGGCGTTGTCGATTGCCATCACCGCGTCGATTCTCGGTGCCCAGGCGATTGGTGCCGGGCGGGTCGAGCGTATCGGGCCGATCCTGCGCACGGGAATGTGGATCAACGTCTGCCTGACCGGTGGCCTGGTGCTGCTCGGCTACCTGTTGTCGCACTGGCTGCTGGGCCTGTTTCTCACCGAAGACGCCACCCGCAGCATGGCCGAACACCTGCTGCACATCATGCTCTGGAGCCTGTTGGTGTTCGGTTTCCAGGCCATCATCGGCGGCATCATGCGCGCCAGCGGCACGGTGCTGGTGCCGATGGCGATCTCGATCGTGTGCGTGCTCGGCGTGCAATTGCCGGCCGCGTACGTGCTGGATAACCACTTCGGCCTGCAAGGCGTGTGGATGGCGTTCCCGGTGGCGTATCTGGGAATGCTGGTGTTGCAGGCTGCGTATTACCAACTGGTGTGGAAGCATCAGAAGATCGAACGCCTGGTGTAGGCGCCACGAACCAGACCCAAAGTGGGCTGTCCTGGAAAGGGCAGCCCATTTTTTTTGCGCAACCACCCGCTATACCGTTCGTCGCCAGATTCGCGTCTTGCCTATTGACACCCTCAACGGCTTGGGTAAATATTTATTCATCGCATGCGATTGAATCGAATGCGCTAACAAATCCAAGCTATCGTACCGCAGAGGAATCACCCCATGAGCAAGATCGAAAAAGTCCTGGCCACCGGCAAGACCCACACCACCCACAGCACGGCTGGCAACACCTCGCGCGGCCACAACGGCGCCCTCGACATCACCTTGTCTTCGCCTGGCAATGCCAAGCCCGCTCATGTGTTTGCCGCCACCCAGCCGCACCCGACCGCCGAGCAACTGTTCGCCGGCGCCTGGTCGGCCTGCTACACCGCTGCGGTAGGTCTGGTAGCCAATGACTTGAACGTGGTGCTGCCCGGGGATCTGTCGGTGGACATCGAAGTCGACCTGGGGCAGGGCGGTTCGGAGTACTTCCTTCAGGCGCGGTTGACCCTGCGCGTACCGGGCCTGTCGCACGACATCGCGACCCGACTGGCGCACACGGCCGACCAGATCTGCCCGTACTCCAAGGCCACCCGCGGCAACATTGATGTGGAATTGAATGTGCTGACTGCCTGATTTTTTGATCATAAACATCGCATGCGATAAAAGCGTATATGGTGGTAAGGCAACGACCTACGCCGGTTCGATCCAATGGATTGAATCGGCGTGCGTCGTTAGTGCACTACCGACACTGTCGCGTACGACGTATAGTCAGACAAATGCGAACACCCGCTATCGAGGAAAACCATGAACGCCAATGCCAAGGTAGACCCCGCAGACTTGAAGCTCTCCGAGTTCCTGTGTTTTGCCGTCTATTCCACCAACCTGGCGTTCGGCAAGGCCTACAAGCCGCTGCTGGAACAACTGGGGCTGACCTACACGCAGTACATCACCCTGGTCGCCCTGTGGGAAACCGACGATCAGACCGTCGGCAGCCTCGGCGAAAAGCTGTTTCTGGAATCCAACACCCTCACGCCGATCCTGAAAAAACTCGAGGCGATGGGTTATCTGCAACGCCAGCGCGACCCCGAGGACGAGCGGCAAGTGCGGATCAAACTGACCAAGCAAGGCCGGGCATTGCGGGAAAACCAGCCGGAAAGCGGGCTGGCCGAAGCCACCGGGCTGACGCCGCAGGAGTTCACGCAGCTGCAGCATTCAGTCGTGAAACTGCGCAGCAATTTGATCAAATCAATGCGTTCGAAGGACTGACCCACGCCGGCGCCGGCAAACAGCGCAAGGTCGGAGAATCCCATTGAAACCTCGACTTTTTCGTTCCACCCTGTGGCTGGCCGTACTGACCTGTGGCGCCTTTTCCGGCGCCCATGCTGTCGAGTACAAGCAGGTCAATAACACCGCCAGCACCTTGTCCTTCACCTACAACCAATTCAGCTCGCGAGTCTACGGCACGTTCAGCCGCTTCGACGGTACGCTGGACTTCGACACCAGCAACCCTTCGGCCGCGCATGCCGGGCTGACCATCGAACTCGACAGCATCGACGCCGGCAGCAGCGACGCCAACGAAACGCTGAGACAACCCGCCTGGTTCGATACGGCCAATTCGCCGGTGGCGACCTTCGCCACCACGGCGGTGAAAGCCCTGGGCGACAACCGCTATCTGTTCACCGGCACGCTCACCATTCGTGGCATCACCCAGGTGCTGGACGTGCCGGTGCTGCTCAAGGCCGATCGCTCCATTGGCATCTTCGACGGCCAGCTGACGCTCAAGCGCAGCGACTTCAAGATCGGTGAAGGCGAGTTCGCCGACACCGTGGTGTCCAATGACATCAACATCCACTTTCGCATGGTGGCGCCACAGCAATAGTGCGTGTGTCATTGATCTGATCGCTTGCCCCGCCATGATTTTGCTGTCATCGTTCGCGCGACTGGTAATCTTTCTTATTTGAGAAGCTTTTTCGTATGCCCGATGTTTCCGCGGCCGAGGACGATTTTTCCCTCCGTCAGCGCACGTTCACCGACCTCTACTGCGCTCACCATGCCTGGTTGCACGGCTGGCTACGGAAAAAACTCGGTTGCTCACAGCGGGCGGCCGATCTGGCCCATGAGGCGTTCATCCGCGTGCTGAGCCTTGCGGACCCCCACAGCATCAAGGAACCGCGAGCGTTCCTGGCGACGACGGCGGGGCGTCTGCTGATAGATGGCGCTCGTCGTCGGCGGATCGAGCAAGCCTACCTTGAAGCGTTGGCAATCCAGGCGCACGACGCCAGCATGCCGGACCCCGAAGCGGTCCATGTGGCACTTGAAGCTCTGGAGAAAATCGCGGTGATGCTCGCCGGGTTACCGGCAAAGCCCCGCGAAGCCTTTCTGCTCAGCCGCCTCGACGGCCTGACCTACAGCGAAATCGCCTTGCAATTGAACGTCTCGGCCAGCACCGTCAAGAACTACGTCGCCAGTGCATTAGTGCATTGTTACACCACCTTGTACGGTGCACCCTCCGAGTGAATACCGCTGATCAACCCTCTGATCGCATGATCAACGCGGCTGCCCACTGGCTGACCCTGCTGCACGATGACGTATCCACCGACGCCGACCGGGAAGCCTTCAGTCTCTGGTACGAGGCCGATCCGCGCCACGCGGTGGCGGTGGAGCGCATGCGCGCATTGCTGGGCAGCCTCGATGAGCTGCCCACGGCGCCTGCGCGTGTCGCCCTCAAACAGGCATTCGTGCGTCCGGGGTCGACGAGGGCAGGGCGCGGTGCGCAGGCGATGGCGTTGCTGGGCGTGTTGTTGTGTGGCTGGATCGGCCTGGAAAACGGCCCGGTGTGGCTCGCCGATCAGCGCACCGGATTTGGTGAGCGACGCGAGCTGGTGCTGGCCGATGGCAGCCGTGTCCAGCTCAACAGTCATTCGGCATTGGATGTGAAGTTCGACGGGCAGCAACGCGTTATCGAACTGCTGGCCGGCGAGTTGTGGGTCGAGGTGGCCAAGGACGCCACGCGTCCATTTGTGGTGCGCACCGACCAGGGCACGGCGACGGCGTTGGGCACGCGCTATCTGGTCAAGCGCGACGCCGACGGCTCGACCGTGGTCAGCGTGCTTGAGTCGGTGGTAGCCGCCAAACCCAATGTGGGAGAGGCGGTGAACGTCAAGGCGGGCGAGCAGACTGTCCTCAGGGACGGCCAGGTGGCGACACCGCAAGCCATCGGCAATTCCAGTCCGGATGCCTGGACCCGGGGTCTGCTCAAGGTCGACGACCGACCCTTGAGCGATGTGCTGCACGAATTGGCCAGCCACCGCCACGGCCTGGTGCGGTTTGACGAACAGGCGCTGCAGGGGCTGCGGGTTTCCGGCGTGTTCCGCCTGGACGACACCGACGCGGCACTGGCCACCCTGGCGGACAATTTGCCGATTGATGTGGAGCGGTTTACGGATTGGCTGGTGGTGGTAAAGCGGCGCTAGCGCTTGCATCACACCTTTCTGTAGGAGCGAGCTTGCTCGCGATGGCGGTGTATCAGCCAGTATGAATGCAACTGACACTCCGCCATCGCGAGCAAGCTCGCTCCTACAGGTTTTCCAGTAGGCCAAAAAAATTAATGCAAATCGCTCGCATTACTTGTCCCTTTTTTCGACATGGCCGTCATGGTTAGTAATGCCTAACCATTTGCAGGGTTTCTCATGTCACGCTTTGTTCGTCCGTTGCACCCACTGGCGCTTTCAGTGGCGTTGGCTTTTGTGGCTACGCCGCTGCTCGCGGCTCAAACGTCGGTCGCCGCTGTCCAGGCCAGCTCAATGCGCAGCTTCTCGATTGCCGCCGGTGACTTGAGCCAGGCGCTCAACAGCCTGGCCGAGCAGGCAGGCCTGGCGTTGGCCTTCGACCCCGCATTGACCCGCGGCAAACGCAGCAACGGCTTGAATGGCTCTTTCAGCACCGACGAAGCCCTCGCCCGAGTGCTGCAGGGCAGTGGCCTGAACGCCATCGCGCTGTCGGACACGCGTTTTCGCATCGAGCCTGTGCCAGAGCCGGTGGACGGGTCCCTGGAATTACAGGCCACCAACATCAACGGCGCCTACGCCAGCGAAAGCCCGACCGGCCCGGTGAAAGGCTACGTCGCCACGCGCTCGCTGTCGGCGACCAAGACGGACGCGGCGCTGGTTGAAACACCGCAGTCGATCTCGGTGGTAACCAAGGACCAGATGCGCGCCCAAGGTGCGGAAAGCCTCAACCAGATCCTGCGTTACACCGCCGCCGTGGTCACCGAAAGCCGTGGCTCGACCGCCTCGCGCCTGGACCAGATGACCATTCGTGGTTTCTCCCCGGCGGTGTACCTGGACGGCCTGCGCATGCCCGGCAGCCGGGATGCCTCGCCGCAAAAGGACTCGTTCGACCTTGAGCGCGTCGACGTGCTGCGCGGTCCGTCGTCGGTGCTCTACGGCCAGGCCAGCCCGAGCGGTGTGGTCAACATGGTCAGCAAGCGGCCGCTGGAGACGCCGTTCCATGAAATTGGCGTCGAATATGGCACCTTCAACAAGAAACGCACGACGTTCGACCTGAGCGGCCCGCTGGATGATCAAGGCGTTTATTCCTATCGCGTGGCCGGCCTGTACGACGAGGCCGATGGCCAACTCGAACACACCGAAACCCAGCGCCAGGCCATTTCCTCGTCGTTCACCTGGCGTCCGAGCGATGACACCTCGCTGACGTTGCTCGGGCATTTCCAGAAGGATCCGAAAGCGGCGTCCTACGGTTCGATGCCGGCCTGGGGGTCGGTGCTGGACAGCCCAATCGGGCGTGACATCGACGTCGATTATTACGACGGCGAAAAGGATTTCGAAAAGAGCGACCGCCAGTATTTTTCCGTCGGCTACCTGTTCGAACACCACCTCAACGACGTCTGGACCCTGCGCCAGAATGCGCGCTACCTGCGCAGCGAAGGTGAGTACCGCAGCCTCTATCACAGCAACCTGAAGGCCGATTACCGCACGGCGAACCGCTCCACCATCGCCACCGATGTCAACCTGGATTCCTACGCCTTGGATAACCAGGCCCAGGCCAAGTTCGACACGGGGCCTGTGCAGCACACCGTGCTGTTGGGTGGCGATTACCAGAACACCAGCACTGACACCAAGGCCGGTTACGGCAAAGGGCCGGACATAGACATTTTCGAGCCGGTCTACGGCCTGCCTGTCGAAACCCCGGCGTACTCCAGCGATGCCACGCAACGCAACCAGCAAAAAGGCTTGTACTTCCAGGACCAGATGAAGTGGGACCGTTGGGTGTTGTTGCTGGGCGGTCGCTATGACTGGGCGACCAATAACAACAGCACGCTGAATCTGCAGCGCAACGTGAAAACCAAATCTTCCCTCGACAGTGAAGCGTTCACCGGTCGCGTGGGCCTGGTCTACCTGTTCGACAACGGCCTGGCGCCTTACGCCAGCTACTCCGAATCGTTCGAGCCGCAATCGGGCACCGGTTTTGGTGGCTCGGTGTTCAAGCCGACCGAAGGCAAGCAATACGAAGTGGGGATCAAGTACCAGCCACCGGGCAGCAACAGCTTCATCACCGCGTCGATCTTCGACCTGACCCAGACCAACGTGCCGACGCTCGATCCGGACCCGACGCACCTCTGTGGCAATGGCCGCTGCCAGGAGCAGAGCGGGGAAGTGCGCTCCCGTGGCTTCGAGCTGGAAGGCAAGGCCAGCCTTAACGACAACCTCGATATCACAGCGGCTTACGCCTACCTGGACAACCGCATCACCAAGTCCAACAGCACCGTCAACTACGCGCCGCTGACCGACATCGCCGTGGGCCCGGCCGTATCGACCAAAGGCACTACCACCTACGGCATCCCGCGCCACACGGCGTCTGTATGGGCCGACTACACCTTCCACGATGGCGTCGCCAAAGGCTTCGGTGTCGGCGCCGGTGCCCGTTACGTCGGCTCGTCCTGGGGCGATGCCGCCAACACGCTGAAGGTGCCAGGCTACACGCTGGTGGATGCGGCGGTGCACTACGACATCCCGAATATCATGAGCCTGCAGGACAACCTGCGCCTGGCCGTGAACGCTACCAACCTGGCCAACAAGGAGTACGTGTCGACTTGCTACTCGTACTCGTGGTGCTGGTACGGCGCGCAACGCACCGTGCAGGCGAGTGCAACTTATCAGTGGTAACGCGATAGCGTAGCGGTCCTCCAGGACTTGGCCGGCCTGCGCTGATATCTGCAGGTCCGCCAAGTCGGCGCAACTCTCCGGTTCACGAATCTCGCCCTGCCCAAGGTCTGTCCGCAATCACCGTAGGATCAGTCTTGCAATATTGCAGTCCATTGGAAGAAAATGAGAGTCATTATCAAATAATTCTTCCTGGGCCTCTGCATGTCCTCCGTCGACCTCTCGCAGCAACACGCCGTGCACTCCCTTTACGAGGAGCATCATTCCTGGCTCTGTGGCTGGCTGCGCAAGCGCCTCGGCTGTGTCGACAACGCGGCTGACCTGGCGCAAGACACCTTCATTCGTGTGCTGACCCAACGTAAGGCCGTGGAGTTGCGCGAACCCCGTGCGTACCTGAGTACGGTCGCGCGCAGCCTGATGATCGACATGTTTCGCCGGCGGGCGCTGGAGCAGGCTTACCTGGAAACCCTGGCACTGCTTCCCGAGCCGGTGGCGTTTTCTCCGGAAGAGCGTTCGCTGATCATCGAAACCCTGATGGAAATCGACCGCTTGCTCGATGGCCTCGGCAGCCGCACCCGCGAGATTTTCCTGATGGCCCAGCTCGATGGCCTGAGCTATGTCGAGATTGCTCGTCGCCTGGACGTTTCAGTCAACACGGTGAAGAAGCATGCGGTGCGCGCGCTGACACACTGTCTGTTGCTGGTCGAGGACTGAGCCGTGACCCGTTCCCAGACTCTGGATCACGCCACTCTTGAAGCCGCCGCCCGTTGGTACGTCGACCTGCGTGGCGAGGTGCCGGACGATGCCACCCGCGAGGCGCATCGACGCTGGTTGGAACATGATCCCCGCCACGCCCAGGCCTGGGAGCGTCTGGCACGTTTGCAGGACAAACTCGGCCAGGTCGCTCCCGGCATCGTGCGCCCGACCCTGGCCAGTGCCCGGGCCAAGCGGCGTGATGTGCTCAAGGTCCTGTCGATCCTGCTGGCGGCGGGCGGGGCGGGCACGTTGGCCTGGAACACCACGGCACTGCCAACCTTGATGGCCGATCAGCGGACCGGCACGGGCGAGCGTCGCCGCATTCGCCTGGATGACGGCAGCCAGTTGCAACTCAATACGGCCAGCGCCGTGGACATTCGCTACAGCAACAGCCTGCGCGAAGTGCGCCTGCTCAGTGGCGAGATTCACATTGAAACGGCACGGGACGCATTGGCGCGACCTTTCATCGTGCACACCGCGCAAGGCAGCATCCGTGCCCTGGGCACGCGCTTCACGGTGCGCTGCGAAGCGTCGCGCACTCTGGTGTGTGTGCAAGAGCACGCCGTCGAGGTGCGCACCGCCCACGCCCATCTTGCGCCGCTGCGGGTGGCGGCTGGCGAGCAATTGAGTTTCGGCGGCGACGACACCGGCGCCGTGCAACGTGCCGATCCCCAGGCCGACGCCTGGACCCGCGACATGCTGGTGGTCAACGACTGGCGTCTGGGCGATTTCATCGGTGAATTGCAGCGTTACCGCCCGGGTCACCTGGGCTGTGATCCTGCGGTGGCGGCGTTGCGTATTTCCGGCGCGTTCCACTTGGGCAGCACCGATATTATCCTGGATAACCTGACTTCGACCTTGCCCGTGCGCATCCGTCGTTTCAGCCGCTTCTGGACGAGTGTGGAAGCGGTTTGAAGGTGGTGGCAAAAAAATTTCACCCAGGGGTTGTTGATTCCGATTCTCGTTCGACTTGGTAGATAGAAGCGCAACAGACGCTGCCAATCACTGCCATTGGGCGAAAGGAAACTGCATGACCCCTCGCAACCCCTCTATCCGTTGTTCCATCAAACCCCTGAACCGTGCCGTGCACGCTGCGCTGCTGGGCATGGCGCTGATGGGGCCTGTCGGCCTGGCCGTCATGGCCCCCTCTGCCTGGGCGCAAGCCGAGGTCGAAACACAATACGACATCCCGGCCGGTTCGTTGGCGACGGCACTGCCGCAGTTTGCGTCCACGGCAGGCGTGACCGTTTCCTATGAGCCTGCCGTTGCCAATGGGCAGCGCACTGCCGGGCTGCGCGGGCGCTACACGGTGGATGCCGGCCTGCGCCAACTGCTGGCCGGAAGCAAATTGCAGGCAGTGCGTCACGACAATGGCAGCTACTCGTTGTTGCCGGCAGTCGAGGGTTCGGCGCTGCAACTGGGGGCGACCAATATTTCCGGGCAGGTCATCGAATCGGCCTATGGCCCGGTGGACGGTTATGTCGCCACGCGCAGCGCCACCGGCACCAAGACCGACACGCCGATCCTGGAAATTCCCCAGGCGATCAACGTGGTGACCGCCGCGCAAGTCGAGAGACAGGGGGCGCGCAACCTGACCCAGGCCTTGCGGTATACGCCGGGGCTGAACACCGGTGGTTTCACTGACCGCAACGCCATTGCCGACGAGATCACCAGCCGTGGTTTCGCACCCACGCCGTTGTATCTGGACGGTGCCTATATTCCCTACGCGGGCAGCCTGGGCGGTGCACCGCAGATCGACCCCTACACCCTGGAACGCATCGAAGTGCTCAAGGGCCCGTCATCGGTGCTGTATGGGCAGAACCAGCCGGGCGGTTTGATCAACATGGTCTCCAAGCGCCCGACTACCGAGCAGCGCAGCCAGGTCAAGCTGGGCGCGGGCAGCTACAACCGGGTTAACGGCGCCTTCGACACCAGCGGCCCGATCGACGATCAGAAGCAATTGAGTTATCGCCTCATCGGTTTGGCCAACAAGGGCAACCAACAGGTCGACCATACCCACAGCGAACGCATGTTGCTGGCGCCCAGCCTGACCTGGACCCCCAATGACGACACGTCGCTGACACTGCTGACGCAGATCCAGCGCGATGATGGCCTGGAAGATTATCAGTCGTTGCCACGCATCGGTTCGCTGGACCGTGGCCCCACCGGGAAGAAAATCGACCGGGATTTTTTCTCCGGCGACACGCGTTACAACGACTACAAGCGTGACCAGTACATCTTCGGCTACGACTTCAGCCACAACCTCACCGATGACCTGAAATACCGCTCGACGGCGCGTTACACCGACGTGCGCGATCAATACAAAGGTTTCTACCTGCGCGCCTTCGCGACCGACGCGGCAGGCGAGACCGATTACACCCGCGCCAGCCGCACCAAGGTCGACTGGCGTCAGCACAACACCACCTACACCATCGATAACAACCTGGAGTACAAGTTCAACACCGGCGCCCTGGAACACACCCTGCTCAGTGGCGTGGATTACCGCCACTTCAGTCGCATCTACGATGGCTACAACGCCTACAACGTGATGCCGGTCGACCTCTACGGCAAGAACAACTTCGACACCAGCAGCGTGGTGCCGGAACTGGATACCAAGTGGGACAACACCCTGCGCCAGACCGGTGTGTACCTGCAGGACCAGATCAAATGGGATCAGTGGATCCTGACCATCGGTGGCCGCCAGGACTGGGCGGAAATCGACAACAAGGATTTGCTCGCGCACACCGTGACTTCCCAGCGCGACAATAAATTCACCGGTCGCGTGGGCCTGACCTATGTCACCGAGTTCGGCCTGGCACCTTACATCAGCTACTCGGAGTCGTTCCTGCCGACGCTCGGCACCGAAGCCCCGGAGCGCGGCGGCAAGGCGTTCGCGCCGACCGAGGGCGAACAATACGAAGTGGGTGTGAAATACCAGCCGTTCGAGAAGACCCTGATCACGGCGTCGGTGTTTCAGGTCAAGCAGAAAAACGTGCTGACCGGTGACGATGACTATCCGCAGTACCAGTCCCAGGACGGCGAAGTGCGTTCGCGTGGCGTCGAGTTGGAAGTCAAATCCAGCTTGGCCAATGTCGACGTGCTGGCGGCGGCGACTTACATCGACTCGTTCTACACCAAGAGCAATTACGGCGACCAGGGTAACCGCAACGAATCCCAGGCCCCGGTTTCCGCCTCGTTGTGGGCCGACTACCACTTCACCCAGGCGACCCTCAACGGACTGACCTTCGGCGCGGGCGCACGCTATACCGGACGCAAGCCGGGCGACTCGTCGCACTCGTTCGAAGTGCCGTCGTTCGTCGTCTATGACACCACCATCAGCTACGACATGGGCAAGCTAGACGCGAGCCTGCGTGGGTTGCAGACCCGTCTGAACGTGCAGAACGTGTTCGACCGCAAGTACGTTTCCGACTGTAACTACTCGTTCGGCTGCTACTACGGCCAGGAGCGAGTGGCCTCGGTGGAAATGTCCTACGACTGGTGAGTGATCGTTCCCACGGACGCTCTGTGTTTAGCTTCAGATTTGGGACGCTGAGCGTCCCGGGCGGCGTTCCCACGCAGAGCGTGGGAACGATCTTCCTCAAGCGCGGTATGATAGACACCCTCGCGTCCGCCCCAGAGCAATGCCCCCATGTTCCAGATCAGCCACTTCAAGACCCCGTGCCCCGAGCACCTATCCAGCCAGATCCTGCAGATGGTGGTCGATAACCTGACCGACATCAGCATGGTCGCCATCCCGCCGAGCAACCTGTTGTACAACGTGTACCAGTACGCCATCGGCTATGAAGTGCACCTTTACCTGGAGGCGCTGAACGGGACCAAGGGCATTGCCGTGGAGTTGCTGGTCGCCACCGAAGTGGACGACCCGGAAACGCTGGCGGGTTTCCTGCTGTACCTGCCGACCGAGGAGGACCCCGACGCCTGCGCCGTGGCGTACATGGCGGTGCAGGCCAACCATCGCCGCCAGGGCGTGGCGCGCAAACTGCTGCGCGAGATGGTCGCGCGCTACCCGCACGCCGAGCTGACTTGCGCGGTGGCCAAGGTGCCGTGGTTCGAGTCGATGGGTTTTCAAATGCTCGGCGCCCGCGGCACCCAGGTGCTGATGAACACCCGCGACTACCGCTCCGCAGGGCGGGTAGGGCTGCTCGACACCTCATCGATCTACAGCTCGCTGGAAGTGCGGCAGATTCACACCTACCTGCTGCAACGCCATGGCAAGCGCGCAATGATCGACGCCGAAAAACAGCGCGACCGCCACCTGGACCAGATGACCCACAAGGCCAACGAATACGTGCGCGAACGCCTGGTCTGACCCATCCCCCTGTAGGAGCGAGCTTGCTCGCGATAGCGGTATATCAGGCAAAAAAATATCGACTGACCCACCGTCATCGCGAGCAAGCTCGCTCCTACAGGGGGAGGGTGTTAGCGACGAAACACCAACGCCTTCAACCCGCACTCGACGTCTGCATCGGGAAACTCCGGCGGGTTGTCCAGGCGTTGTTCGAACTGCAGGCCAGGCGCTTCACGCATCACACCGTCGATGAGGAAATCGGCACCGAAGGCCGGGTCGTTCATGCAGGCCAGCACGCTGCCCTGGGGCGTGAGCAGTTCCGGCAGACGGCGCAGCACGCGCTGGTAATCCTTGGTCAGCAGGAAGCTGCCTTTCTGGAACGACGGCGGGTCGATGATCACCAGGTCGTACGGGCCCTTGCCGATCACCTTGCCCCAGGATTTGAACAGGTCGTGGCCGAGGAAACTCACGCGGCTCATGTCATGGCCGTTGAGGCGATGGTTGTCGCGGCCACGGTTCAGCGCCGGGCTGGACATGTCGAGGTTGACCACATGCTCGGCGCCACCCTCGACGGCCGCCACGGAAAACCCGCAGGTGTAGGCAAACAGGTTCAACACCCGCTTGCCCTGGGCGTTGGCGCGCACCCAGTCGCGGCCGTAGCGCATGTCGAGGAACAGCCCGGTGTTCTGCTTGCGGCCCAGGTCGACGCGATAACGCAGGCCGCCCTCGGTGATGGTCATGTCCTCGATCACGTCCCCAACCAGCCACTCGGTGGTGCTTTGCAGGAGGTAACGGTGCTGTAGCGCCAGGGTATGCGCGCCCGCTTGTTGCCACTGCGCTGAGCCGGTCAGCTCCAGCAGCCGCTGCTTCAATTCTTCGAGCTGCGCCGCCTCAGGCTCCTTGAACAGCGACACCAGCACCACGCCCTGCAACCAGTCGACGGTCACCTGCTCCAACCCCGGCCAGCAGCGCCCGCGACCGTGGAACAGCCGCCGGGTTTCCGCAGGGGCGGTGGCCAGGGCGGTCAGCAGATGCTCATGGAGAGTGGTGAGGGCTTGAGAGTTCATTGATTCGGGTCGGCCAATTGCGGGGGCGGCATTTAACCATAGTTGCCCCTTCGTCGGGCCACCACACATCCCCCTTGTGGGAGCGGGCTTGCTCGCGAATGCGGTGGATCAGATATAGAAATGTTTGATGACACACCGCATTCGCGAGCAAGCCCGCTCCCACAGGGTTGGTGGGTGATCCAAAAATCCAAGCCAATCATCACAATTAAGTTAACTCTCCGTGAGGATTTGGCGATCACTGCCTCGCCATACTCGGCTCCAACGAACCACCCTCTGGAGCCGGACATGTCGCAGTCAACTGCTGCACCCAGGGCCACAACGGGTTCGGTGGCAGCTGACGGGAGTCTGGACTTTTCGCTCGTTCACTCAATGCAAGGAGTTACATCATGAAAAAACTGACCACCGTCGTCCTGTCCATGTGCCTGGCCATGGGCGCTGCCAGCGTTTTTGCTGCCGATGCCATGAGCAATAACAGCATGAGCAAAGACTCGATGAGCAAAGATGCGATGTCCAAGGATGCAATGAAAAAAGACGGCATGTCCAAAGATGCCATGTCCAAGGACTCGATGAAAAAAGACAGCATGAGCAAGGACAGCATGAAGAAAGACGCGATGTCCAAGGATGCGATGAAGAAGGACGGCATGTCGCAGTAAACCCTGCCGTCCACAACTCCAAACCTGTAGGAGCGAGCTTGCTCGCTCCTACAGGGGTATGACCTTAACTCATACCCCCATGATTTTATATGGTTACAACCCCGCCAACCCCCAGTGTTAAAAAATCGCAAACACAGCTCATCAACAAAAACAAAGAGCGTTTGCACCCATGACTGATCCTCGTTTGCCCGTCCTGCGCTCTTCAACCCTTCGCCACGCGACCACTCTGGTTTGCGTGCGTATCGACCCACTCGAAATCATTGAAGAGTAACGACCCCATGAAAGAACTCGACCTGTACATCGGTGAAGGCTTCGAAGGCCCTGGCGTGAACGCCGCCCACATCAACATCCTGATCGGCCCGCGCAACGGTCCGGCCGGGCAGGCCTTCGCCAACAGCCTGGCCTCGCCAAGCCAGGGCCATTGCCCGTTCATGGTGATCGCCCAGCCGAACATCCCGGTCAAGCCGATGACCCTCTACGTCAACAAGGCCGCGATCAGCAGCGACCTGCACGGCAATGCCACCTGGGGCGCGTCCCAGGCCGGTATCGCCAAGGCGGTCCTCGAAGCGCTGCTCGACGGCACCCTGCCGCCGGAAGCCGAGGACGAGTGGGCCATCGTCACCGCCAACTGGGTCAACCCGTCCTGCGACGACCTCGATGCGGTGTACCTGAACAACTACAACGCCTGCCGCACCGCGATCCGCGCCGCCCTGACCGGCAAGCCGGAAACCGCGCAGCTCAAGGATGTGGTCGCGCACATCAGCAACCCTTTCTACACGCCAAAAGCCTGAGGTCCGCGCCATGCAATACATTCGTTTGGGCAACTCCGGCCTCGAAGTCTCCCGCCTGTGCCTGGGCACCATGAACATGGGTACCCCGGACTGGAAGCCGTGGATCTTCGATGAGAAGAAAAGCGAGCCGATCGTCAAACACGCGCTGGATAACGGCGTCAACTTCATCGACCTCGCGGACTTCTATTCTGCCGGCGTCGGCGAAGAAGTGGTGGGGCGCATCGTCAAGCGCCTGGCCCGTCGCGAAGACCTGGTGATCACCACCAAGGTCGGCTACGGCACCCGCTCGGGCATCAACGCCAGCGGTCATTCGCGCAAGCACATCATGGACAGCATCGACGCCTCGTTGAAGCGCCTGGACATGGACTACGTCGACGTCTTCATGCTGCATTACTTCGACGTCAACACCCCGGTCGAAGAGACCATGAGCGCCATGAACGACATCGTGCGTTCCGGCAAGGCCCGCTACATCGGCGTGTCGACCATGCTCACCGGGCAACTGGCGAAGATCCTCATGGCCTGCGAGCGCAATGGCTGGGTCAAGCCGATCAACATGCAGCTGCAACTGAACTGCGCCTACCGCGAAGAAGAGCGCGAGATGATTCCGTTCTGCCGCGACCAGGGCCTGGGTGTCTCGGTGTTCAGCCCGCTGGCCCGTGGCCTGCTGACTGGTGACGTGCAGTCGACCCGCAACCAGACCGACTTCTTCACCCAGCAGATGTACAGCGACGAAGCCTCGTTCGAGATCGCCCATTCGGTACAACGCGTGGCCCGTGCCCGTGGAGTGTCCAACGCGCAGATCGCCCAGGCCTGGGTCGCCAATCATCCGGGTGTGGATTGCATGCTGGTCGGCGCCGATACCACCGAGCAGTTCGACAGCGCCCTGGCGGCCCTGGAGACCAAGCTCGACGCCGAAGAGCTGCACGAACTGGAACGCAACTACACGCCGTGCGACGTGATCAACGATTACACCGCCGGCAAACGTATCCTGCGCACCGCCCGCCCGGGTGTGGACCGCTTCAACCTGACCGAGGCCGTGGCATGAGCGCGCTGATTCGAAACGGCAATTTCATCGATGGTAAATGGTCCAGCGGTGGGGCGACGTACCCGGTGCTGAACCCGGCCAACGGCGAGCTGATCGTCGAGGTGCAAAAGGCCGGCGCCGAGGACACCAACCGCGCGATCGACGCCGCCAACCGCGCCTTGCCGGCGTGGCGCAAATTGACCGCCAAGGAACGCAGCCAGAAGCTCAAGCGCTGGGGCGAGCTGATGCTCAGCAACCAGAAGGACCTGGCCACGCTGCTCAGCCGCGAACAGGGCAAGCCATTGGCCGAAGCCATGGGCGAAGTGGTGTACGCCGCGAGCTTCCTGGAGTGGTTCGCCGAAGAAGCCAAGCGCGCCTACGGCGATGTGATCCCCAGCCACAAGGCCGATGCACGCATAGTCGTGGTCAAGGAAGCGATTGGCGTGGTGGCGGCGATCACCCCGTGGAACTTCCCGCTGGCGATGGTCACCCGCAAGGTCGGCCCGGCGCTGGCCGCCGGTTGCACCATGATTCTCAAGCCGTCGGAAGAGACGCCGCTGTCGGCCTTCGCCCTGGCGGTGCTGGCCGAGCAGGCGGGCATTCCGGCAGGGGTGTTCAACATCGTGTCCGGCGACGCCGTGGCCATTGGCGGTGCGCTGCAAGCCTCCAGCATCGTGCGCAAACTGTCGTTCACCGGCTCCACCCGCACCGGCAAACTGCTGATGCGTCAGGCCGCCGACACCCTGAAGAAGATCTCGCTGGAGCTGGGCGGCAACGCCCCGTTCATTGTCTTCGATGACGCCGACATCGACGCGGCGGTCAAAGGCGCGATGGCCTCGAAATTCCGCAACACCGGGCAAACCTGCGTGTGCGTCAACCGCTTCTTCATCCAGGACGGCGTGTACGAAGCGTTCACCGGCAAGCTGGCCGAGGCCGTAGCGGCCATGCGTGTCGGCAGTGCGCTGGACGGCGACACCGAGCAGGGCCCGCTGATCAACACCGCGGCCCTGGCCAAGGTCGAGTTGCATGTCAGCGATGCGCTGGAGAAGGGCGCCACGGTCCTGTGCGGCGGTCGCCGTCACGCCTTGGGCGGCACGTTCTACGAGCCGACCATTTTGGCCGAAGCCAGCAGCGACATGCTGATCGCCCAGGACGAAACCTTTGGCCCGGTGGCCGCGTGCTTCCGCTTCAAGGACGAAGCCGAAGTGCTGCAACGGGCCAACGACACGCCTTACGGCCTGTCGGCATACTTCTACAGCCGCGACATCGGCCGCGTCTGGCGCATGGCCGAAGGCCTGGAGGCCGGCATGGTCGGCATCAACGAAGGGATCATCTCCACGGAAGTCGCCCCGTTCGGCGGCATCAAGGAATCGGGCCTGGGTCGCGAGGGCTCCAAATACGGTCTGGAAGACTACCTGGAAATCAAATACCTGTTGATGGGTGGACTCTAAGGCTCAGCGCCCCCTGTAGGAGCGAGCTTGCTCGCGATCGCAGTGGTCAGTCAACCTTCATGCAACTGACACTGCGCTATCGCGAGCAAGCTCGCTCCTACAGGAAACCAGCAAAATGGTCCGCCATTTCATCAGCACTACCGGTTTCATTTCTCCGTCAATAACAACAAATGGAGACGAAAATGTCCGTACAACCCGTAAAAATCGACGACCTGCCCATTGGCCGTTTCCACATCAAGATTGCCGGCCTGACGTTCGGCGCGCACTTCACCGACGGCTACATCCTCGGCCTGATCGGTATCGCTTTCACCCTGCTGAGCCCGCAGATGCAACTGGACGCATTCTGGCAGGGCCTGATCGGCGCTTCGGCCCTGATCGGCCTGTTCCTCGGCAGCCTGTTCTTCGGCTGGATTTCCGACAAGGTCGGCCGCCAGAAAATCTTCCTGGTCAGCTTCGTGCTGATCACCCTCGCTTCGGTGATGCAGTTCTATGTCGAATCGGCGCTGACGCTGTTCCTCTGCCGGGTGCTGATCGGCATCGGCCTGGGCGGTGACTTCAGTGTCGGCCACGCCATGCTGGCCGAGTTCGCGCCGAAGAAACACCGCGGCGTGTTGCTCGGTTCGTTCAGCGTGATCTGGACCTTCGGCTATGTCGCCGCGACCTTCGTCGGCACCGCCATGCTCAGCCTGGGCGACGATGCCTGGCGCTGGATGCTGGCGTCGTCGGCGATCCCCGCAGCGCTGATTCTGATCGCCCGCATCGGCACCCCGGAATCGCCACGCTGGCTGGTCAACCAGGGGCGCATTGCCGAGGCCCGCGCCATCGTCAAGAAATTCCTGGGCGACAACGTCGAGCTCGATGAAACCCCATCGGCGGAAACCCGCTCCGGCTACGCCGTGCTGTTCAGCCCCGAGTACCGCAAGCGCACGGCGTTCAACTGCCTGTTCTTCGTGTGCATCGTCATGCCGTACTTCGCCATCTACACCTTCCTGCCGTCGATCCTTCAGAAGATGGGCCTGGCCGAAGGTTTCGGCACCGAGCTGATGCTCAATATGCTGCTGATCCTCGGCGCGCTGATCGGTATCTGGTGCACGATCAAGTTCAGCCGTCGCGGCTTTTTGATCAACTCGTTCATCATCCTCGCGGTCGCGCTGTTCCTGCTGGCGGTGTTGCCGAGCAGCACGGCGATGCTGATGGTGCTGGTGTTCGGTGTGTTCACCCTGGTGCTGTCGGCGGTGAGTAACCTGGTGGGCGTCTTCCCGGCCGAGAGCTTCCCCACCGAAGTGCGCGCCAGCGGCATCGGCCTGGCCACGGCGGTGAGTCGCCTGGGCTCGGCGGTCAGCACCTTCCTGCTGCCGGTGAGTGTGGCGGGGATCGGCCTGAGCCCGACCATGGGCATCCTGGCCGGCATCCTGGCCATCGGCGCGCTGCTGTCCTGGGCCTGGGCGCCGGAAACCAAATCGCTGACCCTGAGCCAGGCGTGCAAAGCGCATAGCCCGGTGGAGGGCGGGGCGCCATTGGCGGTTAAGGCGGCTGCGTCGGTCTAAAGAACCACGATGACCCCCTGTGGGAGCGGGCTTGCTCGCGAAAGCGGTGTATCAGTCGACATCAATGCTGGCTGACACACCGCTTTCGCGAGCAAGCCCGCTCCCACAGGGGAAGGTGGTGTGTCAGTCGACATCAATGCTGGCTGATACACCGCCATCGCGGGCAAGCCCGCTCCTACAGGGGGGAGGTGTGCAGCACGCTCAGGGGTTGCTGACCAACTCCAACCACTGCGTAAACAACCGCACCTTCGACAACCCCCACTTGTCATTCGCCACATCCAGCCAATAGCCATAAGGCCCGATCACCTCCACCGGGGTGATCGGCAGCAGGCTGCCGTTGGCCAGTTCCTTCTCGATCATCTGTCGGTCGATCACCGCCAACCCACCGCCGGCCAGGGCCGTGTGGATCACCTGGTCCAGGGTGCTGAATTCCAGGCCCGGCCCGGCGTCGACATCGTCGCGGCCCATGGCCGCCAGCCAGTTTTCCCAGACCTTCAGGCGTTTGCCTTCGTGCAGGATGTGCAGCAGGGGAAAGCGCCGCAGGTCCGGTGGCTGGTCGCCGTTGAACAACTCCGGGCTGGCCACTGCGATGTGCCGTTCCATCACCAGCAACTGGCTGTGGCAATGGCTGGCGGCTTGCTGACCGAAGCGGATGTGGCAGTCGATTTCCGCCAGGCTGTCGGCGCCCAGCTGGTTGGTCACGCTCAGGCTGATGTCGGGATAGCGCTGGACGAAGGCGCGCAGGTGCGCCGACAACCAGCGGGTGCCCCAGGTCGGCGGGGCGACGATGCGCAGGCGCTGGCGCAGGTTGGGCACGCGCACCGCTTGCAGGGCACGCTCGACATGGTCGAAGGCATCACTCAATTGGGCGGAGAGGGCGCTGCCGGTTTCGGTCAGGGTCAGGCCCTGGGGAGTGCGGATGAACAGCGTCACGCCCAGGTAGTCTTCCAGTTGCTTGATCTGCCGACTGACCGCGCCCTGGGTCACGTTCAAACCGAGCGCCGCCTGGCTGAAACTGCGATGCCGCGCGACCTCTTCGAAGACGCGCAGCATGTTGAGCGAGGGCAGTTGACGCATGAAAGAAGGGCTCCGTACCCGATGGTACGTACGAAATTTCTGAAGGCCCTATCTGACTATTTGTCATCGGTTGATGCAAGCGTTGTTTGTGCCGACGCCATCCCTGTAGGAGCGGGCTTGCCCGCGATGGCGCCCGCAAGGACACCCGTGATCAGAAGTAATACCCAATGTTCATATACAACTGATTCTCCCAATGATCCGTCCCCCCGGCCCCCAAACTCTGGGTGTAGCTGCTGCCGCCAATGTACGGATCGTTCTTGCCGATCAGCCACTCGGTGGCGATCCACAATTTGCTCAGCGAAAACGACGTGCCGAGGATCACCCGTTCGGAGGTCTTGAAGTCGCTGGCGGATTTGTCGAAGGCGCTGTAGTTGGCGTACAGCTTGATGCCGCTGAGCTGGTCGAACAGGTACTTGCCGGCGATGTCGTAGCTCAGGTCGGCGACGTACAGGTTGCCGCGACTGGCGACGTTGTAGGTGCCGTCGTAACCGCCCAGGGTCACCAGTTCGTCGGTGCCGGGGTTGCGTGGCGACATCTGCTGACGTGCGGCCTGCAACTGCACGCCCCACGGGCCGTTCTTGCCCAGGTAGTGCACGGCGGCGGCATTGCGGCGGCCATCGTTGTCGGTGTCGCGGTTTTCCAGGGTCGAGGTCAGGCCGGAGACGCCGACCTCGGATTTCCACGAACCGAGGTCGAACGATTTGGCCACGCGCAGCACCACGGTGTTGCGTTCCTGGTTGTCGCTGCCGTCGGCCACGTAGCTGTCGGCTTCGGAGACCACGCTGGAGTAGGTCACGCCGTTGCTGGTGCCCTTGCCCTGCCAGGCCGGGTGCAGGTAGTAACCGGCCTGCACGTTCCAGTCGCCGCTTTGCTGGATGTACTTGGCGCCGACCTGTTGCACGTCTTCCAGGCCAATGACGTTGCCCAGGGTTTCGTAGAAGGTGCTGCCAAAGTACGGTTGCAAGCCGAACGGCACGGTGTTCAGGCCCACTTGCACCTGCTGGTCGGGGTTGAACTTGTAACCGACCCAGGCGAACTTGGCGAACTGGATCGCGTCGTGGTGCTTGGTGTACTGGTAGGGGTAGGCCTTGCCGTAGAAACGGTACTGGGCTTCGCCGATCCAGGTATCGGAATTGTATTTGGCACTCAGGAACACCGTGTCCAGGCCGAACTCCTCGATGTCACGATCCGGGTCGTGGTCCCAGCGGGCACGGATGGCGCCGCCAAGGTCGAGGTTGTCGGTGACCTGGACCGCCATGGCCGGCGCCGCGAGGGCGCCCAGGACAGGCAGCAGAACGATGGAACGGATAGCTCGAGGGGTGGTGCGCACAGTCTTACTCCCGATATTTTTTGATTTTTATTGGCAACAGCAATCCCGACCGCAGCCAACGCTGCAGCACGGGGGAAAGGGTTTTTACGGCCGGGCGATCTAGGGTCTGATCAACCTCAACGCCGGGCCTTCGTCCACAAAGGCGGGTATCGCCGAGGCGCCAGGGGCGGCCGCCAGCAGCGTCTGGGTGTAGTGGTTCTGCGGGCGCAACAGCACCTGTTCGGCACTGCCGTACTCGACCACTTCACCCTGGCGCATCACCGCGATGGCATCGCTGATCTGCGCCGCGACCCGCAAGTCGTGGGTGATGAACAGGATGCTCAGGTTGAGTTTCTGCTGCAGGTCGGCCAGCAGCTCCAGCACCTGTTTCTGCACCGAGACGTCCAGGGCCGACACGCTTTCGTCGGCGATCAGCACCTCCGGGCGCATCGCCAGGGCCCGGGCGATGCCGATGCGCTGGCGCTGGCCTCCGGAAAACTGCCGCGGCTTGCGTTTGAGCGCGTCGCGCTTGAGCCCGACCTGCTCCAGCAGATCGCCTGCCTCGGCCCAGGCATCCTTGGCCGACAACCCGCGCAACTGCGCAGCGCGGGCGATGATGTCGCCGACCCGGTGCCGTGGATTGAGCGAGCCGTACGGGTCCTGGAAGATCATCTGAATGCGCCGCCGGTTGGCCGCCAGCGCCGAACCGCGCAGGGCCAGGAAGTCGGTGTCGCCGACCCAGACATGACCGCTGTCGCTGTCCACCAGGCGGATCGCCGCCTTGACCAGGGTGCTCTTGCCCGAGCCGGACTCGCCGACGATCGCCAGGGTCTTGCCCCGCGGCAGTTGCAGCGACACGTTGCGCAGTGCCGCCACCGAGCGCCCGCCAACGTTGTAGGTCTTGTTCAGATGTTCGATGCGCAACGCCAGCTCGCCGTCGGCGCAGGGCGCATGCAGTTCCGGGTGCAGCGCCGGCACCGCGGCGATCAGCTTGCGTGTGTAAGGGTGCGCCGGGGCGTTGAGCACCTGGTCGCGCTCACCGATTTCCACCAGGCGGCCGCCTTCCATCACCGCGATGCGATCGGCAATTTCCGCCACCACGCCAAAGTCGTGGGTGATGAACAGGATGCCGTGCTGGCCGCGTCCGCGCAGTTCGCGCACCAGCTTGAGCACTTGCGCCTGGGTGGTCACATCCAGCGCCGTGGTCGGCTCGTCGGCGATCAGCAGGTCCGGGTTCATTGCCAGGGCCATGGCGATCACCACCCGCTGGCACTGGCCGCCGGACAGTTGATGCGGATAGCTGTTGGCGATCCGGGGCGGGTCGGGCAGGTGGGTCGAGTCGAGCAGGGCGAGCATGCGTTCGCGGCGTTCCTCGGCGCTCATCTGCGGGGCGTGAATGTCGAAAATTTCCTCGACCTGCTGGCCGATGCGGATCGCCGGGTTCAGCGCCGCCATGGGCTCCTGGAAAATCATCGCGATGCGGTTGCCGCGCAGTTGGCGCAAGGCCTCCTGCGGCAGGCGGCAGATGTCATCGCCAAGGAAGTCGATCACCCCTTCGCTGTGGCGCAGGCCCTTGGCGTAGTCGCCCATGATCGCCGCCGACAGCACCGACTTGCCCGAACCGGACTCGCCGATCACGCAGAGGATCTCGCCCTTGCGCACCTCGAAATTGATGCCGCGCACGGCGTGGCTGCGGTCGGCGCCGGCCGGCAGCTCGATGGACAGGTTCTCCACACGCAGCACTTGTTGCAGATTGTTCAGGTCGCTCATGCTCAGCTCCTTGTGCCTTTCTGGGCGTGTTCGTCCAGGCCGTCGGCCAACAGGCTGAGGCCCAGCATCAGGGTGGAGATGGCAATGCACGGGAAGATCACCAGGTGCGGAAAGGCGATGGCCATGCTGCGGCCTTCGTTGATCATGCCGCCCCAGTCCGGGATCGGTGGCGGCAGGCCCAGGCCGAGAAAGCCCAGGGCGCCGATCATGATCGCGGTGTAGCCGATGCGCAGGCAGAAATCGACGATCAGCGGGCCGCCGCAGTTGGGCAGGATTTCCACCAGCATGATGCGCAGCGAACCTTCGCCCTGGGTGATGGCGCTGAGCACGTAGTCGCGCGAGCGGATGTCGATGGTCAGGGCGCGCATGATGCGGAAGATCGCCGGGGCGCTGGTGAAGGTCACCGCAATCAGGATGTTCAGCGCCGAGGCGCCGAGGGCGATGATGATCACGATGTACAGCACCAGCACCGGGAACGACAGCACGGTGTCGGCCACATAGGACAGCAAGGCGTCGACCTTGCCACCGAAGTAACCGGCGCACAGGCCCATGGCGATGCCCACGGCGAACGCGGTCAGCGTGGCGAGGATCGACCAGAACAGCACGGTGCGCGTGCCCCAGATCAGCCGCGAGAGAATGTCGCGGCCAATCATGTCGGTGCCCAACAGGAAGCTCTGGCCGTCGGGGTCCGCTGTCATGGGGGTGAGCAGCGGGCTGAAGCTGGCCAGCGGATCATGCGGCGCCAGCCACGGCGCGAACGCGGCGACCAGCACCCAGCCGCCCACGAGGATCAGGCCGAGCAACGCCAGGGGATGTTTGAACGAGTGCAGGAAGCTCATTGGCCACCTCCGCCAAGACTGCGCAAGGTGATGCGCGGGTTGAGCCAGGTGTAGGCCAGGTCGGAAAAGATCTTGGTCGCGCCGACCACCGCGCCGCTGATCATCGCGCAGGCTTCGATCAGGTAGACGTCGTGGTTCAGTGACGCGGTGTACAGCAGCGAGCCGAAGCCCTTGTAGGCAAAGAACACCTCGACCACGATCACGTTCGACAGCAGCCAGGGGATGTACAGCATGATCACAGTGATCGGGGCGATCAGCACATTGCGCAGGGCGTGGCGCAGCACGATGCGCGCGGTCGATGCCCCTTTCAGGCGCGCGGTGCGGATGTACGGCGCCTGCATCACTTCCACCATCGAGGCGCGGGTGATGCGCGCCAGGTAGCCGATGCCGAACAGGCACAGCACCATCAGCGGCAGGGCCAGTTCGGCACCACTGAATCCGTCGCTCATGCTGCTCACGCCCGGCAGCCAGTTGAGCCAGAACACGAAGATCGCCGAGACGAACACCGCACTGGCGAAATCCGGAATCGAGGTGGTGACGATCGACAGGAACGACACCAGGCGATCGATCATCGAGCCCTGGCGAATGCCGGCCAGCACGCCGAGGGTCAGGGCCACCGGCACCATCACCAGCAACGCCAGCCCGGCGAGAATCAGGGTTTGCCCAAGGTTGGGCAGCAGCAGGTTGATCACCGGTTCGCGAAAGTGCACCGAGGTGCCCCAGTCGCCGCTGACGAAGTCCTTCAACCACACCAGGTAGCGCCACAGGAACGGCTGGTCATAGCCATGTTCCACCAGCCACGCGGCGCGCTGGTCGGCGGCGGAGTAGGGGCCGAGGACGTTGATCGCCACGTCCTCGATGTTCAATTCCAGGGCGACGAACACGATCAGCGACACCGATAACAGGGTCGCGATCAACGCCGCCAGTTTGCGCAACAGAAAGTCAGCCATGGATGCAGGCTCCAGCAGGTCAAGAGGCCGGCCCGCCGCACCCCGAGGGTGGGCGAGCGCGTGTGCGGCTGCGTGTCAGGCGCTCAGCCAGACCTCGTCCATGGGGTAGAAGTCCGAAGGGTGGACCTTGAAGCCCTGGACCTTCTTGCTGGTGGCGGTGAACTTGTCACCCCAGAACGGCTGTACCATCACCGCGCCGTCCTGCAGGATGCGCTCGACGTCCTGCATGGCCACGGCGCGTTGTTTCGGGTCGATGATGCCCATGGCCTTGTCCAGCGCGGCATCGAACGCCGGGTCGCTGTAGTGGCTTTCGTTCCAGGCGGCGCCTGTGCGGTAGGCCAGCTCCAGGGACATCACGCCCAACGGGCGGTGGGCCCAGTAGGTCAGGCTGAACGCGGCCTTGTCCCAGATCGGCCAGTACTGGGTGGCCGGGATCACCTTGAGGTTGATGCGGATGCCGGCTTCCAGGCAGTTCTGTTGCAGGATCTGCGCGCAGTCCTGCTCGTAGCGGCCCTGGGTGTTGCCGACGATCAGGTCGATGTCGATACCGTTGGGGTAGCCGGCTTCGGCCAGCAGTTTTTTCGCCCCGGCCACGTCCCGCTCGCGTTTGGGCAGCGGTGCGTATTCGGGGTGGGACGGGGCCACGTGGTGGTCTTCGCCCAGGGTGCCCATGCCGCGATAGGCGATCTTGAGCATCTGCGCGTTGTCGGCGCACATCACCACGGCCTTGCGCAGGCGCACATCGCTGAACGGCTTCTGGTCGCAGGCCATGCGCATGACCACGGTCTGCGCCGATTTGCAGCTGAGCAATTGCGCACCCGGCAGGCGCTTGGCCAGGTCCAGTTCGGCGACGGTGATGCGGTACAGCACGTCGACCTGGCCGGCTTGCAGGGCGGCCAGGTGAGTGGAAATGTCGGTGCCCATGTCGACGTAGCGCAGCTCGTCGAGGTTGGCCGGCTTGCGCCAGTAATCGGCGCGCTTGGCGAAGGTGGCCTGCTTGTTCACCGCGAACGACACCAGTTTGAACGGGCCGGTGCCGATCGGGTTTTTCGTCCAGTCATCACCGGCCTTGAAGCTGCGGTGTACCAGGGTGCAGGTGAAGGCGCTGAGCATTTCCGGCACGGCCAGGATCGGGCGCTTGAGCACCAGGCGGAACTGGTACGGGCCGGTTTTCTCGAAGGCAGCGACGTCCTGGAACGCGGTGCGGTTGACCGACTTGGAATCGGCGGCGATCCAGCGATTGATGTTGTGCTCGACGTCGTCGGCGCTGAACTCATCGCCGTTGCTCCACTTCACGCCCTGGCGCAGGTTGAAGGTCCAGGTCTTGAGGTCTTCGGACGGGCTCCAGCTCTCGGCCAGGTACGGGTGGGTGATGTTGTCGGCATCGACCCAGGTGAGGAATTCCAAAGAGTTGCGCAGCAGGTTCGAGGCTTCGATCCAGGTGATCAGCATCGGGTCCTGGATTTCCTGGATGGCGCAGGCAAAACGCAGGCTGCCGCCCTGGCGTGGCGGCTGGTCATCGGCGGCGAACACCGAATCGCCCAGCAAGGCCGAGCCGACGAAGGTGCTGGCGCTGGCGACGGTGATGCCCAAAAGGGTAGCGGTACGCAGGAATTGTCGACGATTGATCTCGCCGCTTCTGACTTGGGTGCACAGCTGGTCGACCGCCGGGTGCGGCGCAGCGCCATCCAGGGTTTGCAACTCGTCGAGATGGGACATGGGGTAGCTCTCATGTTGTTTTTATTAGAGATGGCCGCAGTCTTGGCAACGCCCGCAAAATCGACAAACGATAATTTCAGCGGGCAAACCTTCGATAAACGCATGTTACTGGCAGGTGGCTATGCCGACAGTTGATCTAGACCATCGTTGTGGGAGCGAGCCTGCTCGCGATAGCGGTGTGTCAGGTGTGGAAATGTTGATTGTTACAGCGTCATCGCGAGCAGGCTCGCTCCCACATGGGTAGTCATGAACCTGGAGCAAGGATTGTCCGACACAACACAAAAATGCACGTTACTCAGGAAATCTCCTACAAGACGTGGGATGCTTTACACCTGCTCAGCCTTCCACGAGTGCCTTTTTCATGAAACGCAAAATGCCCGCGCTCAATGCGCTCAAGGCCTTCGAAGTGGCCGGCAGCACCGGCAGCTTCACCCGGGCCGCCGAGTTGCTCAACGTCACCCAGAGCGCGGTCAGCCGCCAGGTGCGCCAGCTCGAAGAACAGCTGGGGGAGAACCTGCTGGAGCGGCGTCATCATCACCTCGACCTGACCAGCGCCGGGCGGGTGTTGCTGCGGGCCTTGCACCAGTCGTTCGACAAGATCGAGTTGACGGTGCGCAGCATCCAGCAGAAAACCCATTCCAATCGCCTGCACATCAACGCGCCGCCGACCTTCACCCACCGCTGGTTGATGCCGCGCCTGAGTCGCCTGCGCGAGCAGCACCCGGACCTCGAACTGAGCATCACCACCCGCTTGCAGGACAGCCTGGCGGAAACCAGCACGCTCGATTGCGCCATTCGTTTTGGCAACGGCGAATGGGATGGCCTGGACAGTTCACTGCTGATCCAGGAACGGCACATCGCGGTGTGCGCGCCGTCCCTTTACGCGCGGGAGTGGAACGAGGAGGGCATCGACCTCAATCGCCTGACCCTGCTGCACGTGCTTGCCCGGGAAGACCAGCGCTACCTGACCTGGAAGCACTGGCTGGACGCGGCGAAGATCACCGGCGTCGATACCCAGGGCGGTTACGAGTTCGACCTGCTCGACCTGGCGATCCGCGCGGCCACCGATGGCCTGGGCATCACCATCGCCGACTGGCACATGGTCACCCACGAACTGGCCAGCGGGCAGTTGACCCAGGTGCTCAACGTGCACGTCGACGGCCATCAATCCTACTGGCTGGTGACCCGCCCCGAGCAAACCCAGATGCCGCAATTGCAGGTGTTCAGCCAATGGCTGCAGGAAGAAATCTGGCTGGCGCAGAGGCAACTGGAGCCTTCAACCGCCACCACCCCCAGCACCGCCTTCCTGTAGGAGCGAGCTTGCTCGCGATAGCACTGTATCAGCTAAAAAAATCTCGACTGACCCACCGCCATCGCGAGCAAGCTCGCTCCTACAGGTGTGGCTAAATGGGTAACCTGCATTTTTCGCATGTTACCCCGCTCAATAAATCGTTTGTTCAAACCCCGTCGGATGCCAAAACTGCCCCCACTGGATAAAAACAACGATGGGCGATTCACATGCGACTCGAGCGAAATTTTGTTAACGGCCACTTCATCGAACCGGCCAGCGATGCGCTGATCGCGGTCTACAACCCGGCGACCGAAGCGCTGGTGGGCCACGTCTCGGCAGCCTCGGCCGATGAAGCCACGGCTGCGGTCGAAGCCGCCAGCGCCGCACAGAAAACCTGGGGCAAGCTGACCAGCATCGAACGCGCCGAACACCTGCGCGCCTTCGCTGATGCCCTGGACGCCTGCGCCGAAGACATCGGCGCCGCCCTGGCCGCTGAATCCGGCAAGAGCGTTGCCGATGCCAGCAACGAAGCCCGTTACGCCGCGCAGATCACCCGCTACCACGCCGAGTGGGCGCGGCGGATCGAAGGCGAGATCATCCCCAGCGACACTCCCAACGAAAGCCTGCTGCTGCACCGCGAGCCGATTGGCGTGGTCGCCTGCCTGATCCCGTTCAACTACCCGGTCTACACCCTGCTGCGCAAGATCGCCCCGGCGCTGATCGCCGGCAACACGGTGGTGGTGCGCCCGAGCAACAACACCCCGACCTCGGCGTTCGAAATCGCCAAGGCCGTGCAGCAGGCCGGTCTGCCGGCCGGGGTGGTGAACATCCTGACCATGGACCACGGCACCGCCGCCACGGTGTGCACGCACCCGGCTGTCGGCCTGATCACCCTGACCGGCAGCGTCAACGCCGGACGCATCGTGCTCGAATACTGCAAGGCCAACATCGCCAAGCCGTCGCTGGAGCTGGGCGGCAAGACCCCGGCGATCATCGAGGCCGATGCCGACCTGGAAGCCGCCGCAAGCGCCATCGTCGCCTCCAAGACCACCCACTGTGGCCAGCTGTGCACGGCGGTGGAGCGGGTCTATGTGCAGGAAAGCGTCTACGAGCAATTCCTCGGCCTGCTGAAACAGAAAATCAGCGCGGTGAAGTTCGGCGACCGTGCCAGCGATGCCAGCCTGATGGGGCCGCTGGTCAATGCCAGCTCGCAGCAGAACATTCACGCCATGGTCGAGCGCGCCGTCGCCGACGGTGCTGTACTGGAAACGGGTGGTTTCATCCCGCCGGGCAACGGTCATTTCTATCCGCCAACGCTGCTCAGCGGCTGCCGCCAGGACATGGAAATCATCCAGGAAGAAATCTTCGGCCCGGTGTTGCCGGTGCTCAAGTACCGCGACATCGACGAAGCGCTGGCCATGGCCAACGACCATCAGTTCGGCCTGTCCTCGGTGCTGTACACCGAGAACTACCGCACCACGATGAAGGTCGCCAACGCCATCGAGGCCGGCGAGCTGTACGTCAATCGCACCCCGGCGGACCCGTACCAGGGCTTCCACGCCGGCTGGAAACGCTCGGGGTTGGGCGGCGATGACGGCAAGCACGGCATGCTCGAATTCACCCAGACCCGCCTGGTGGTCATGAAGTACTGATCCGCCGCTGAACGTTACACGCTGCACCCATAAAAACAATTATCAGGGGCACCCGGACGCCGGGTGCCCTGAGGTTCCCCAGATGTCCAAGCATGCCTCCACCGCTGCCGCTGTTCAGGGTTCGAACGCCGGTTCCAAAAGCCACAGCGACAAGGGAAGTCGTTACCTGCAACTGATGCTGCTGGTCCTGGCCGCTGGCGCAATCTACCCGATCCTGTACCTGCGCCAGGTCTATCAGACCACCATGCTCGAAGTGTTCCAGATCAACCACAGCGAGCTGGGTTACCTGTACTCGATGCTCGGCACGATCTTCCTGTTGTCCTACCTGCCGAGCGGCTGGCTGGCCGACCGCATCGCCCCGCGTTTCCTGATTTTCTTCTCGCTGGTGGCCACCGGCGCCCTGGGCCTGTGGTACTCCACGGCGCCGTCGATGACCAGCCTCATGATCATCTTCGGTTGCTGGGGCCTGACCACCGGCCTGACGTTCTGGGCCTCGGTGCTCAAGCGCGTGAAGATGATCGCCCACCACTCCGAGCAGGGGAGGTTCTTCGGTATTCTCGATGGCGGCCGCGGCCTGGTCGAGGCGCTGCTGGCCACCGTCGCCCTGGCGCTGTTCGCCTACGCCACCGAAACCCGTGGCGAGTCGACGGCCGAAGGTTTCCGCCATGTGGTCTACCTGTACGCCTTCACCTGCATCGCCATCGGCTGCGTGCTGGTGCTGATCAAGGACCCCAAGTCGATGCAGGACACCGCGCCGGTGGAGCAGGGCAAGTTCAACCTGCTCGCCGACCTCGCCACCCTGGTGAAAATCCCCGAGCTGTGGCTGGTCACCGCCATCGTGTTCTGCGGTTATCACATCTTCTGGGCCACCTACAGCTTCTCCGATTACCTGCAGGGCGGCGGCATGACCGCAGTCATGGCCGGCACCATCACCACCATCAAACTGTGGATGCGCCCCATCGGTGGTATCGGCGGCGGCTGGCTGGGTGACAAGTTCTCCAACATCTCGGTGCTGGTGGTCGCGCTGTTCCTCGCGACTCTGGCGATGGTCGGCCTGATCGTGTTCCCGGCGCTGGGCAGCATGGGCCTGCTGATCGCCACAGTGATCTTCATCGGCCTGATGACCTATGCCATTCGCGGCCTGTACTGGGCGATCCTCGACACCTGCGCCATCCCGCTGCGCATCACCGGCCTGGCCATCGGCATCGTCTCGGTGGTGGGTTACCTGCCGGACACCTTCATCCCGTTGATCAACGGTTACCTCACCGAACATTACCCCGGTGCCCTGGGTTACCAACTGTATTTCGGCTACATCGCCAGCGTCGGCCTGGTCGGGACCCTCGCGGCCCTGGCACTGCGCGCTCGCGTCAACCGTCCAAACTTGAACAAGGCAGGTGCCTGAGATGAAAATCGTCGCCCTCGAAACCCATATCGTCGCTGTTCCGCCACCGCACATCGGCGGCATGTACTGGCTGTTCGTCAAACTGAAGACCGCTTGCGGCATTGAAGGCGTCGGCGAAATCTACGCCGCGACCTTCGGCCCCAAGGCCATGCTGCCGATCATCGAAGACGTGTTCGAGCGCTACCTGCTCAACCAGGACCCGCACCACATCGAGCGCTTCTTCCGCCAGGCCTATTCGAGCGGCTTCACCCAGCGCCCGGACCTGACCATGATGGGCGTGGTCAGCGGCCTGGAAATGGCCTGCTGGGACATCATCGGCAAGGCCGCGAACAAGCCGGTCTACGAGCTGCTCGGCGGCAAGGTCAACGAGCGCCTGCGTTCCTACACCTACCTCTACCCGGTCAACAGCAAGGGCGAGTACGACTACGACGACCCGGACCTGGCCGCCGAGTGCGCCATCGAGAACATGAACAAGGGCTTCACCGCCGTGAAGTTCGACCCGGCCGGGCCGTACACCGCGTATTCCGGGCACCAGATTTCGCTGGAAGTGCTGGAGCGCTGCGAGACCTTCTGCCGCAAGATCCGCGAAGCGGTGGGCGACAAGTGCGACCTGCTGTTCGGCACCCACGGGCAGATGGTGCCGTCCTCGGCGATCCGCCTGGCCAAGCGCCTGGAGAAGTACGACCCGCTGTGGTTCGAAGAGCCGGTGCCGCCAGGCCAGGAAGATGCCATGGCGCAAGTCGCGGCCAAGACCAGCATCCCGATTGCCACTGGCGAGCGGCTGACCACCAAGTACGAGTTCTTCAAGCTGTTGCAGGCCGGCGGTGCGTCGATCCTGCAAATGAACGTCGCCCGCTGCGGTGGCCTGCTGGAAGCCAAGAAAATCGCCAGCATGGCCGAGGCGTATTACGCACAGATCGCCCCGCACCTGTACAACGGGCCGATTGGTGCCGCCGCGAGCTTCCAGCTGGCCACCTGCACGCCGAACTTCCTGATCCAGGAAAGCATCATGACCTGGGGCGGCTTCCATGCCGAAGTCCTGACCAAGCCATTGCAGTGGGAGGACGGCTACATCATCCCGTCCACCGAGCCGGGCCTGGGCGTGGAGCTGAACATGGACGTGGTGCGCCGGCATTCGCCGTACACCGGCGAGCGCCTGCACCTGCAAATGGCGCCGACCCCGGCGGACGTCAAGGACACTTCGCCGGCCAAGGGCTGAAGGGATTTTTTTCACCGGAGATCAGGCATCCACACAAGCCCCCTGTAGGAGCGAGCTTGCTCGCGATAGCGGACCATCAGTAACGAATGTGTCGACTGACACTCCGCCATCGCGAGCAAGCTCGCTCCTACAGGGGCGGTGCAGGGTCGCTTCCGGTTCATCTGTACAACGACTTACGCGGTAACCGTGCATGACATACGACTACATCATCGCTGGCGCTGGCGCCGCAGGCTGCGTCCTGGCCAATCGCCTGTCGGCATCCGGCAAACACACGGTGCTGCTGCTGGAAGCGGGCGGCAAGGACAGTTCGCCGTGGTTCAAGATTCCGGTCGGCTTCGCCAAAATGTATTACAACCCGACCTTCAACTGGATGTACTACAGCCAGCCACAGAAACAACTGAACAACCGCGCCATCTACGCCCCGCGCGGCAAGGTGCAGGGCGGTTCGGGCTCGATCAACGCGATGATCTACGTGCGTGGCCAGGCCCATGACTTCGACGACTGGGCAGCCAACGGCAACGACGGCTGGGGCTTCAAGGATGTCCTGCCGTACTTTCGCAAGCTGGAAAACCATCCGCTGGGCGACAGCGAATACCACGGCGGCAGCGGCCCGATCAGCATCACCCCGATGAAGGGCCAGACCCACGCCATCTGCGATGTGTTCCTCGAAGGTTGCGATGAACTGGGCTACCCGCGCAGCGATGATTTCAACGGGCCGAAATTCGAAGGCTCGGGGATCTACGACGTCAACACCCGCAATGGCCAGCGCAGCTCCAGCAGCTTCGCCCACCTGCACCCGGCATTGAGCCGGCCGAACCTGTCGGTCGAGCACTACGCGCTGGTGGACCGCGTGTTGTTCGACGGCGAGCGTGCCACCGGCATCAGCATCACCCAGCACGGCGTGGTGCGCACCTTCAGCGCGAAAAAGGAAGTGATCCTGTGCGCCGGTGCCGTCGACACGCCGAAAATCCTGCAACTGTCCGGTGTCGCCGACCAGGCGCTGCTGGCCAAACACAGCATCCCGATGGTCAAGCACCTGCCGGCGGTGGGGCAGAACCTGCAAGACCATTTGTGCGCCAGCTATTACTACAAGGCCAACATCCCCACGCTCAACGACGAGCTGGGCTCGCTGTTCGGCCAGTTCAAGCTCGGCCTCAAGTACCTGTTCACCCGCAAGGGCGCGCTGGCGATGAGTGTCAATCAGGCCGGCGGCTTCTTCCGCGGCAACGAGCAGCAGAGTCATCCCAACCTGCAGCTGTACTTCAACCCGCTGTCGTACCAGATTCCGAAGAACAACAAGGCCAGCCTCAAGCCCGAGCCGTACTCCGGCTTCCTGTTGTGCTTCAACCCGTGCCGGCCGACCAGCCGCGGGCACATCGAGATCGCCTCGAAAAACCCGCGCGACGCAGCGCTGATCGACCCGAACTACCTGAGCACGCAAAAGGACATCGACGAAGTGATCCAGGGCAGCCGCCTGATGCGCAAGATCATGCAGGCGCCGGCGCTCAAGGGCATCACCGTGGAGGAAGTGCTGCCAGGGCCGGTGGTCGAGACCGACGAGCAGATGTTGCAGTATTTCCGCGAGAACAGCGGTTCGATCTACCACCTGTGCGGTTCCTGCGCGATGGGCGCCGACGAGCAGCGTTCGGTGGTCGACAAGCGCCTGAAAGTGCACGGCCTGCAAGGGCTGCGGATTGTCGATGCGTCGATTTTCCCCAACGTCACGTCGGGTAATACCCATGCCGCGGTGCTGATGGTGGCGGAGAAGGGCGCCGACCTGATTTTGCAGGACGCTTGATTTTTCACCTCGCCCTGGATCAAAAATGAATTTCCGCGAAGCCCGTTGCTCATACTTGTAAGCAGCGGTTTCGAGCCCGCGAAATCATCAGGTATTCAGGGAGTGGCAAAATCATGAGTCCAGTATCGAAGGCGAACGAGAACCTTCCGGACGGGTTGATTCTGGTCGTCGAGGACGATCCGTTGATTCTGGAGTTTCTCTGCGAAATTCTTCAGGAGGAAGGTTTTGCGGTCGAACCGCAGATCAGCGCCGACGACGCGGCCGGCTACCTGGAACAGCACGCGAACCGGGTGGCCTTGCTGCTGACCGACATCACCATGCCGGGCACGCTCAACGGCGCGGACCTGGCCAATCAGTTCGGCGACCGCTGGCCCGAGAAGCCGATCATGATCATGTCCGGCTACGAGACCCCGGAGTCCTCTGGGGTGCGCCACGATGTTTCGTTCATCAAGAAACCCTGGGCGCTGGGGCAGATGCTCGACTGCGTCGAGGGCGCCTTGAAGTCCAAACCGCTCAGAAGGTGAGTGGCACCCCGGGCAAGTGCTACATTGCCGGGTATCCATTGCCCGGCCTTGAGGAAGTTCATCCTTGCCAGTCTTCAATACGCCTTACCACGCCTTTCTGTTCGACATGGACGGCACCGTCCTCAATTCCATCGCCGCCGCCGAGCGCATCTGGACCGTCTGGGCCCAGCGCCATGGGGTCGATGTCGCCACGTTCCTGCCGACCATCCACGGTGCCCGCGCCATCGACACCATCAACCGCCAGGGCCTGCCCGGCATCGACGCCGAGGCTGAAGCGGCGTGGATCACCCAGGCGGAAATCGAGGATGTCGAAGGGATCGTCGAAGTGGCCAGCGCGGCTGATTTCCTCAAATCCCTGCCCGCCGAGCAGTGGGCCATCGTCACGTCCGCCCCCAGAGCCCTGGCGTTGCGGCGCATGGCGGCTGCCGGCATTCCCGAACCTTTGGTGATGGTCACGGCAGAAGACGTCAGCGCCGGCAAGCCCGACCCGGCAGGCTATCGCCTGGCGGCGCAGCGCCTGGGTGTTGCGGTGACCGAATGCCTGATCTTCGAAGATGCGACGGTGGGGATACAGGCCGCCGAAGCGGCAGGGGCCGATTTGCTGATCATCACCTCGACCCATGAACACCCGCTGGAAACGGCGCATGCGACCATGGCGAGCTATGAGGGGGTGGGTGTGCAGCGGGATGACACGGGGCGGCTGGTGCTGACCGCCATTGCCCGCTGAATCCCATTGCACGCTGTGGGAGCGGGCTTACTCGCGATGGCGATAGATCTGGCACATTGATGCTGACTGATACACCGCTATCGCGAGCAGGCTCGCTCCCACAATGTTCCGGGCATGTCGGTGTTTTGTGAACAACACCCCCCAATGTCCCTGACACCCCGCATTTTGTGAACATCCGACAATCCCCTGTGGGAGCGAGCCTGCTCGCGATGCGGTGGGTCAAACACATTGGTGGTGGCTGGCCTGCTGCCATCGCGAGCAAGCTCGCTCCTACAGGGGGAGGCGGGCGCTGCGGCGGATGACTTGCGGGGGTTGGCCGAAGGCCCGGAGGAACGCCTCGCGCATGCGCCTTCGATCGCTGAAACCGGTTTCCGAGGCAATCTGGTCGAGGGTCAGGCGCCCGCGTTCCAGCATCTGCCGCGCCGCTTCCAGGCGCAGGTTCTCGATGGCCTTGGCGGGCGACTGGCCGGTTTCGGCGCGGAACGCGCGGCTGAACTGGCGTGGGCTCAGCCGCGCCACGTCCGCCAGTTGCTCCACTGACAACGCCTGGTCCAGATGTTCGCGGGCATAGCCGAGCACGGTCTGTATACGGTCGGATTTCGCCTCCAGCGCCAGCAACGCCGAATGCTGGGACTGGCCGCCGGCGCGGCGGTGGTACATCACCAGCTTCTGCGCCACCGAGCGGGCCAGTTCGGCGCCGTGGTCCTTCTCGACCATGGCCAGCGCCAGGTCGATGCCAGCGGTCATGCCGGCCGACGTCCAGATCGCGCCATCCACCACGTAGATGCGGTCTTCCTCGACTTTGATCGACGGAAACCGCACCTGCAATTCCCGCGCATAGGCCCAGTGCGTGGTCGCCCGCCGTCCGTCGAGCAGCCCGGCCTGGGCCAGCACGAAAGCGCCGGAGCAGATGGATGCGGTGCGCCGGGCGGTTTTCACGCTGGCGCGCAGGTAATTCAGAACACCCTCGGGCGCCTGCTGGAGAATGGCGTCGCCACCGACCACGATCACCGTGTCGAACACGCGCTCATCGAATGCCTGGGTGCCGACGCTCAACCCGCCGGAGGCGCGCAGCACGCGGCCATCCTCGGACACGACGCTCACGTCGTACAGCGTTTCGCCGGCGCTGAAGTTGGCGTATTCGAATACCGGCATCGCCGCCAGCGCCATGGACTGGAAACCGTCAAATACCACGAACGCCACGGAGATCATCTCGGTGTCCTCAAAACAGTCATGTCCGAAAAACGTACTTTAAACGTCATTTGAGACGAGCGTCATTGGTTTTATAACGTTCACATCCGGCGAACGATCGCCTTACCGTGAAGGAAATTGACCATGACGCTTTCAACCAAAGGTACCGCCCTGATCACCGGCGCTTCTTCCGGCATTGGTGCAGTGTACGCCGACCGTCTCGCCCGTCAGGGCTACGATCTGATCCTGGTCGCCCGCAGCCGCGCCCGACTGAACGCCCTGGCCGAGCGCCTGAGCGATGAAACCGGGCGCGCCGTGGAAGTGGTCGCCGCCGATCTGAAAGATCCCACCGACCTGCGCCGGGTCGAAGACATCTTGCGCACCGACGCCAGCATCACCTTGCTGGTCAACAATGCCGGGGTGGGCGGCGTCATGCCATTGCTGGGAAGCCCGGTGGATGACATGGAGGACATGATCACCCTCAACGTCACCGCGCTGATGCGCCTGGCCTACGCGGTGGTGCCGGGGTTCGTCGCCCGTGGCACGGGAGCGGTGATCAACATCGCCTCGATCGTCGCGATCGCTCCGGAAATCCTCAACGGCGTGTACGGTGGCACCAAGGCATTCGTGCTGAGCCTGAGCCAATCCATGCAGCATGAGCTGGCCGACAAGGGCATTCGCGTTCAGGCCGTGCTGCCAAGCGCCACCGCCACTGATTTCTGGAGCGAGGCGGGCAACCCGGTGGAAAACCTGCCGCAGGAAATCGTCATGTCCGCCGAAGACATGGTCGACGCCGCGCTGGCCGGGTTCGCCAGTGGCGAGGTGGTGACCATTCCCGGCTTGCATGAAGGGCAGGAGTGGGACCTTTACGAGGCGCAGCGCCGGAAGTTGTCGGGGTTGTTCGGGCATTCGACGGCGGCACCTCGGTATCGCTGAAACACGCAGAGTTTTGGGCTGACACCGAACCCCTGTGGGGGCGGCGGTGCGACGATTCGACTTGCTCGCGAATGCGGTGTGTCAGCAAAGGATGTTTCGACTGACACACCGCTTTCGCGAGCAAGCCCGCTCCCACAGTTAGATTCCCACAGTTCGATCAGCGTCGTATCAGGTTGAACTAGACTTGGATGAGGTGCTTCTGGAGCCTCACCATGCTGCACATCCGCACACCCCTGATCCAGCACCCGATCCTGTCCACGGCCACCCGGCGGATCTGGCTAAAGCTGGAAAACCTGCAACCCAGCGGTTCATTCAAGCTGCGCGGCATGGGCCTGTTGTGCAGCCAGGCCAAGGCGGCGGGCAAGCGCAAGGTGGTGTGCCCGTCGGGCGGCAATGCCGGTTTCGCCACAGCGGTGGCGGCGGCCCGCCTGGGGTTGCAGGCCTGCATCGTCGTGCCGCACACCACCCCGGAAACCACCCGCACGCGAATTCGCGCCACCGGTGCCGAAGTGATTGTCCACGGCAAGGTCTGGGATGACGCCAACCTGCGAGCCAAGGAGCTTTGCCAGGACGCCGCCACCGAATACGTGCCGGCCTTCGACCACCCGGTGTTGTGGGAGGGCCACAGCACGATGGTCGATGAAATCCTCGAAGACTGCCCGCAGGTCGATGCGCTGGTGACCTCCGTCGGCGGTGGCGGACTGCTCGCCGGTTTGCTCACGGGGCTGATTCGCCATGACCGCATGGATTGCCGCATCGTCGCCTGTGAAACCCTGGGAGCGGCCTCTTTCTCGGCCGCGATCAAGGCCGGGCACCCGGTCAGGCTCCCGCGCATCGACACGGTGGCAACGTCGTTGGGCGCAGCGCAGGTGGCGGCGTGGCCGGTGCAGCACATCCTCGACTTTCCTCATCGCTGCGTGGTGCTCGGCGATGACGAAGCGATCATGGGCGTGGTGCGCTATGCCAGTGATATGCGGCAGTTGGTCGAGCCAGCGTGCGGGGTCTCGCTGGCCATCGCCTACCTGGACCACCCGGCCATCGCCGATGCGCACGACGTAGTGATTGTGGTGTGCGGCGGCGTCAGCATCAGCGCACAACTGGTGGCCGGCTGGGCTCGTTGACCGCTGGCGGCACAGAAGCGAAGCTGGGCCGCAAATGCTATCCAGGTGTCACAAGCCCCACCGCGATTGACCAGGCGTTATTGTCCGGCAGCCGTGCCGTCCTGGATGAGGATGGCCCGGGCCAGGTCTTCATCGCTGGCATTGAGGCCGGGATTGTCCTGGCGAATCTGCTGCATGACCGACTCCAGGTACACACCACGAATCGCACCGCCACTGGCCACGAAGCTGGACGCGTCGTCCCGGGCGGGGATCATCAGTTTATGGTCCTTGAAGGTCGAGTACAGCGAAGCGGAAACCCCGGCCGATGTGGCGACATCGCCCGCATCCACTTTCGCGAAAGCCGAGCCAAAGGGTAAGCACAACACAAGGGAAGAGAGAATGATCAGACGGCGCATGACGGTGTCCTCCGAAAGCGTGGAACGTACTGCATAAGGGAAGTACCACATAATCTAGGATGCCCGGTGGTTGCCGAGAGTTCCTTCGGACCCGGTCGGTTTGTCTGGTCCGTCGCTATTGCGGGCATGCGTCAAACCTGTGCGAGCGAGCCTGCTCGCGAGGGTCTTGAACGATGACACGACAAAACCTGACTCCCCGCAACAAGCGCCCCGGTGGTAAATTCAGGCATTCAAACCTTAGGAGCACACTCATGGATTTGGGCATTTCCGGACGCTGGGCAATCGTCTGCGCCGCCAGCAAAGGCTTGGGCCTGGCCTGCGCGAAGGCGCTGGCGAAAGAGGGCGTCAACCTGGTGATCAACGCCCGGGGCGAGGAAACCCTGCAAGCCGCCGCCGCACAAATCCGCACGCTGGCCCCTGACATCGCCGTGCGCACCGTGGCCGGTGATATCAGCGAACCTGCCGTGCGCGATCAGGTGCTGGCGGCCTGTCCACGGGTCGACATCCTGGTCAACAACGCCGGCGGCCCACCGCCCGGCGACTTCCGCGACTGGCAGCGCGAAGACTGGTTGAAGGCGCTGGACGCCAACATGCTCACCCCCATCGAGCTGATCAAGGCCTGCGTCGATGGCATGGCCGAGCGCGGTTTCGGACGAGTGGTCAACATCACCTCCGGCGCAGTGAAGGCGCCGATCGACGTGCTGGGCCTGTCCAACGGCGCCCGCAGCGGCCTCACCGGCTTCATCGCCGGGCTCGCCCGCCAGTCACGTCTGGCCGGCAATAACGTCACCATCAACAACCTGTTGCCCGGCCCGTTCGAAACCGAACGCCTGCACAAGACCTTGAGCGCCGCCGCCGATGCCAATGGCGCCAGCCTCGAGCAAATCAGCCAGCAGCGCCGGCGCAATGTGCCCGCGCAACGCTTCGGCCAGCCTGATGAATTCGGCGCCTATTGCGCATTCCTCTGTAGCGCCCATGCCGGCTTCATCACCGGGCAGAACCTGTTGCTCGACGGCGGCAGCTACCCGGGAACGTTTTGAACCTGTCATTTGTGTCAGTAGGCGCATCACGCTCAACGTGATATTCAACGCGACATGAACACAGTCAGCGTGGATGCCCATACGCCTGGTCTCGGGGTCATTGATCCGCGAGGGTTGGGGGTGCGGGCGGTGGCTTACTGCCGGGCGGGCGAGGATGAATCTGCGCAAGTTCGCATCACCCGGCAGGTGTTCGATACGCTGGGGCGTGATGTCGCACATTTTGATCCGCGGTTTTCGGTGAATGGACAGATCCCCAATTTGACGTCCATTCATGGGTTGTCGGCGGTTGAGCGGTTGACCAGCCGTGCCGATGCTGGATGGGTCGTGGCCCTGATGGGCGAGGCGGGGCAACTGGTGCAGCGTTGGGACAGTCGCAGCAGCCAGCAAAGTACGTACGACGACTTGCTGCGTCCTATCGCGATAACCGAGCAGATTCACGGAGAATCAGCACGGGTCGTTGAGCGCTTCGAGTACGGCACATCCAATGGTAATTCGCGCAACCAGTGCGGTCAGTTGATCCGCCATGATGACCCTGCCACCACGCGGCACATGCCTGATTTCGATCTGCATGGCTTGCCGTTGCTGGAGGCCAGTCACTTTCTGGAGTCGTTCGATCCGGTCAACTGGCCTGAGGAAGTCAATGCACGCGATGATTTGCTGGAGAGCGGGCCAGGTCTCGACAGTCGTTGGACCTATGACGCCCTGGGCGAAGTGGCAACGCAGACTGACGCCAAGCTTAATCGCCGACGCTTCAGCCTGACCTGCGCGGGGCAGATCAGTGCGGTGCACATGCAGCCGACGGGCGCCGCCGCAGTCACTCTTGTCAGTGACATCCACTACAACGCCGGAGGCCTGGTCGAGCAGGAGCGGGCCGGGAATGGGGTGATTACCCGTGCAGAATTTAGACCCGAGGATGCCCGCCTCGAACGCCTGAGCGCCGGGCTCCCCGGCCAACCGTTATTGCAGGATTTGCATTACGAATACGACGCGGTGGGTAATCCGCTGCGGATCGAAGATCGGTCGAAATCCGTAACCTACTTCAAAAACCAGCAGGTCGATCCGGTTAGCACGTACACCTACGACAGCCTTTACCGACTCGTCGCTGCCACCGGCCGTGAGGTTTTCCACGCCGCCAACGATCCCAACGCGCTAATCAATTACAGCGAGGAATACGACTACGACGCGGGCGGCAACACCCTTGAACTGCGCCATCTCGGCACGCAGCCCTTCACACGGCGCTGGACAGTAGACGAATTGAGCAACCGCAGCATCGTCCTCAACGACGGTGATCCCCCGCCAGATTTTGTCCAAGCCTTCGATGGCAACGGTAACCAGCGGCATTTGCTGCGCGGGCAAACACTGGCCTGGGACACCCGCAACCAGCTCAGCGAAGTCTCGCCGGTCACTCGCGATGACGGCGAAGACGACATCGAACTCTACCGCTACGGCGGCGGTGGCAAACGCCTGCGCAAAGTGCGCCGTTCGCTGGCATCCGGTCGTAACCTGATCGCCGAGGTGCGTTACCTGCCAGGACTGGAAATTCATCTCACGCCCAACGGCGAAGAACGTCACGTGCTCGAAGTCGAGGCGGGCCGCAACAGCGTACGACTTGAGCACTGGATCGGTAGTCCGCCAGTGGGTATCGACAACGATTACCTGGTCTACAGCGTGAGCGATCACCTGCGCTCCAGCCTGCTGGAACTGGACGAACAGGGCGCTTTGATCAGTGACGAAGGTTATCGACCATACGGTGAGCGAGCGTGGTGGATCACCCATCAAGGCACCAAGGCTTCGTACAAAACACGCGGCTACTCAGGCAAACAGCGCGATGCCACCGGATTGATTTACTACGGTTTCCGCTACTACGCGCCTTGGCTACTGCGCTGGATCAACCCAGACCCGGCCGGGGAAGTGGACGGGTTGAATCTGTTCCGTTTCGTGCACAATTCGCCGGTACGTTATTTTGATGGAGACGGCAGGCTGACAGACGATGAAAGCGAAGATGATGACAATTTCCAACTTTTGATTCAGGACGTGCTGGATGATCCAGACATTTTTCGTGACATCGAATCACCGGCTCACGAGGACGCGCCGGGCACGCCACCGTCTCCCGAACCGATGGCCTCATCTTCCGAGCCGGCAGTTTCATCTTCTGCGCCGACCGCTCCAGTACCGAATCCGGTGCCAGCTAATCCCTTTGACCCCGTCTATCTGAGCCAGATGGTGGCACACGCGGTAGCGACTATTGCGCCGGGGGCTGATCTTCTCGACCCGGACTATCTAAACCTGATGGAGGAACCTACGGTAGCGGCTACACGCGTTCCATCGTCAGATCATCAGCATGATGCACGGTCGACACCCACAGCTATTTCACCGCAGCCATCAACCTCTCGCGACGCTAACAGATCGTTTGTGGCGCAGGCTGACACTCGCGCGCGTCCAACTAAGCGTGCGAAAACTGGCAGGGGCCGCCCAAGAAAATCAGTAACCCTAAGCAGAGCTACATGTGATTTTTGTGATAAATCTTTTTCTACAACAAGTAGTCTGAATAGACACTTATCAAAACACTCTGGGAAAGTATTTTCGTGCAGCAATTGTGACGAAGTTTTTGATCGGCCAGATAGATTGAACGAACATGTGCAGCGAGTGCATATGAAAGATTTTCGACACCGTTGTTCGTTTTGCGGAAAACTTTTTTTTACAGCATTACATTTGCAAAATCATATCAATACTCATACCGGAGAAAGACCATTCAAATGTGCTTTTTGCCCTGCCGCTTTCTCTAACGCAATCAATCGGCAAAGGCATTTTCTTGGCCATTCCGGTGTAAAGTCCTTTGTTTGCACAGACTGTAATGCGAGCTTTACCCGAAAGGCTAATTTAATTAAACACCAAAAAAGAATTCATCGAGGTGCCTGATGTTCGGCTACATAATTTTCAGTTGATTTTTTGTTGCTCCATCATCCGAATGTTCGTCGATTATCAAAGTACCGATCCGATCAGGGGCGTTTGCCATTCTGGTCGTATTGCCGCCACGGTCAAACAAATGTGAAATCGTGGCAGCGTATTCAACACGGTCGAGGGGTTGTGTCGAAAGCAAGCCCTGTCATTTGTGTCAGTAGGCGCCTCACGCTGAACGTGATATTCACATCTACATGAACAGAATCAGTGTGGATGCCCATACGCCCGGTCTTGCGGTCATTGATCAGCGAGGGTTAGGAGTGCGCTCGGTGACTTACTGTCGGACGGACGAGGATGAGGCGCCTCAAGCGCACATCACCCGGCAGGTGCTTGATACGCTGGGGCGTGATGTGGCGCATTTTGATCCGCGGTTTTCGGTCCTCGGGCAGGTTCCCAATCTGACGTCCATTCATGGGTTATCGGCGGTTGAGCGGCTGACCATCCGTGCCGATGCAGGATGGGTCGTGGCGCTGGTGGGGGAGGCGGGGCAACTGGTGCAGCGTTGGGACAGTCGTAGCAGTCAGCAAAGTACGTACGACGACTTGCTGCGTCCCGTCGCGATCACCGAGCAGATTCACGGCGAGCCAGCACGGGTCGTCGAGCGTTTCCAGTACGGTAAACCCGACGGCAGTACCCGCAATCAGTGCGGCCAGTTGATCCGCCACGATGACCCTGCCACCACGCGGCACATGCCTGATTTCGATCTGCATGGCTTGCCGTTGCTGGAGACCAGTCACTTTCTGGAGTCGTTCGATCCGGTCAACTGGCCTGAGGAAGTCAATGCACGCGATGATTTGCTGGAGAACGGGCCAGGTCTCGACAGCCGTTTGACCTATGATGCTCTGGGCGGGGTGGCAACGCAGACCGACGCCAAGCACAACCGCCGACGCTTCAGTCTGACCTGCGCGGGCCAGATCAGTGCGGTGCACTTGCAGCAGCCGGGCGCCGCCGAAGTGACCCTTGTCAGTGAAATTCACTACAACGCCGGAGGCCTGGTCGAGCAGGAGCGGGCCGGTAATGGCGTGATTACCCGTGCGATATTTCGTCCCGAGGATGCGCGCCTCGAACGCCTGAGCGCCGGGCTTCCCAGCCAACCGTTGTTGCAGGATTTGCATTACGAATACGATGCAGTAGGAAATCCGCTGCGGATCGAAGATCAGTCGAAAACCGTCACCTACTTCAAAAATCAACAAGTCGATCCGGTCAACACCTACACCTATGACAGCCTCTACCGACTCATCGCTGCCACCGGCCGTGAGGTCTACCACGCCGCCAACGATCCCCACGCGCAGGTCAATTACAGCGAAGAATATGACTACGACATGGGCGGCAATACCCTTGAACTGCGTCATCTCGGTGTCCAGCCATTCACCCGCCGCTGGGCCGTAGACGAGTTCAGCAACCGCAGCATCGTCCTCAACGACGGTGATCCCCCGCCAGACTTCGCTCAAGCCTTCGACGGCAACGGCAACCAGAGAAACCTGCTACGCGGACAAACATTGACCTGGGACACCCGCAACCAGCTCAGCGAAGTGTCCCCAGTCACCCGCGACGACAGCGAAGACGACACCGAACTCTACCGGTACGGTGGTGGCGGCAAACGCCTGCGCAAAGTGCGCCGGTCGCTGGCCTCCGGTCGCAACCTGATCGCCGAGGTGCGTTACCTGCCAGGACTGGAAATTCATCTCACAGTCAATGGCGAAGAACGTCACGTACTCGAAGTCGAGGCGGGGCGTAACAGCGTGCGGCTTGAGCATTGGGTCGGTAGTCCGCCAGTGGGTATCGACAACGATTACCTGGTCTACAGCGTGAACGATCACCTGCGCTCCGGCCTGCTGGAACTGGACGAACAGGGCGCTTTGATCAGTGACGAAGGTTATCGACCGTACGGTGAGCGAGCGTGGTGGATCACCCATCAAGGTGCCAAAGCGTCGTACAAAACACGCGGCTACTCGGGCAAACAGCGCGATGCCACCGGATTGATTTATTACGGTTTCCGCTACTACGCACCCTGGCTACTGCGCTGGATCAACCCTGATCCGGCCGGGGAAGTGGATGGCTTGAATCTGTTCCGTTTCGTACGCAACTCACCGGTGCGGTATTTCGACGGGGATGGGAAGTTGACAGAGGAAGAGCAAAACGAAATGGCAGATTTTCTGGAACGTTACCTGGAAGGGGCCGATTCAGATGGTGGAGTCGCCCAGGACGTCGTTGAGCAGCCGGTTCAAAGTGAACAACCCGTCGCGACGCGGTCTCCCCAAGTGCAGCCGATGGACTCGCTGGACCAGTTGTTAGAAACGATAGACAGCGACGCAAGGATTGAAACACCTCTGGAGCGCGAACTTGCCGAGTCGCTTGAGCGAACTGGGCTTATCGCGAGCCAATCCGGTGATATCTTGACATTAGCTTGGACCCGGGCGTTTTCCGAGTCGTCTCAGTCTACCGAGAATACCGCTGCACAAATTCCCGGACCCTCAAACCCATCGACTAACGAGAACAACGAAACTATCGTAATATCGGTAGGGCAAAAGTACTTCGTCTGTGAGGACTGCGGCGACAAATTCAAGACCAGACTGAATTTGCGGAAGCACCACAAAATCCATGATGCAGTTAGATTTTTGTGCCAGTTTTGCGGCGTAACTTTTTCGCAAGAATATACCTTGGTTGATCACGAACGAACTCATAAAGATCCTTATCGTTTTAACTGCACTCGCTGCAATAAATTTTTTTCATACAAGTCCAGTTTGAAAGCACATCTGCTCACTCATGAAGGCGAACATCCTTATAAGTGCGATCAATGTCCGAAAAGCTATAAGAAGAAAGATGATCTACGGTCCCATCTTGACTTTCACGCGGGAATCAAACGATTTGCCTGTCCTGCTTGTAGCAAGGCTTACAGGAAAAAATTTGATATGAAGCTGCATTACCAAAAAAAACATGGGAGCAGTTAGTTAGGCAATGCCAACAGACTCGGCATGGGCCGAAACCTACCGATAATCGCCCCCCACACCACCCATCGCCACACCCACTAAACTAAGCAGTGCACCCCATCGCAGTGGGAGACCTCAGATGATCAACCTGCGCACCGCCCGAATGCTCGCCGACTACAAACGCTGGGCCAACCAGCGGCTCTTCGACAGTCTGGCAGCCTTGCCGCCGGGCGAGGTCAACAAGGAGCGGGTGTCGGTGTTCCCCAACATCATCGGCATCCTCAATCACATCTACGTCGTGGATTGCATCTGGAAAGCTCATCTCGAAGGCCGCGGGCACGGTTTCAAGACGTCCCATGACTTGCTGCATCCTGAACTCGGCGATCTGCACAGGGCGCAGCAGGACATTGATGACTGGTATTGCCAATGGAGCGAGCGGCAGACCGAGGACTCGCTGGACAAGACCGTCGAGTTCACCTTCGTTTCGGGTGACAGCGGCAAGATGAGTGCCGGCGCGATGCTGATGCACGTGGTCAATCACGCCAGTTATCACCGCGGCTGGATCATCCAGATCTATTTTGGCATTCCGGCCATGCCGCCGATGACCGATCTGCCGATTTACCTGCGGGAAACCGATCCGGGCTTCAATGCGGTCAGCGTCGCTACCACTCAGCCGACATGTGTTGCGCAATTCTCGAGCGCAACCAACGTTCTGCCGGATCGTTATCGTTGACGCCGTTCCAGACCATCGACAGCTCGGACAGCACGATGTCGAACGGCGGGTCGTCGGCGCGCAACTGGCTGCTGCCTTCGATCAGCGCGTCGGCGGCGTAGTCGGGCACGGTGGCGAGCAGGTCGGTGCCGGCCAGCAGGGCGCGCAGGCCGGCGAACTGCGGCACCGCCAGGACCACGCGCCGCGAGCGACCGATGCGCGCCAGGTCGTTGTCGATGGCACCGGTCAGGTCGCCGGAGAACGACACCAGCGCGTGGGGTCGATCGCAGTAGTCATCCAGCGTGAGCGGGCCGGGACGGCTGTCGCCGCGCAGGATCTTCACGCTCAAATCGCGCAGTTTCTTGCGCTTGGCGTTGGCCGGTAACTCCGTGGTGTAGCTGATGCCGACGGAGATCTCGCCACTGGCGAGCATCGACGACATCAACAGGAAATTCACTCGCCGTACCACCACTACAACGTTCTGCGCTTCTTCGCGGATCTGCTTGAGCAACGGCGGAAACAGACCGAATTCGGCGTCGTCCGACAGGCCGATGCGAAACACGTCGCGGCTGGTGGAGGGGTCGAAGTCCTTGGCCCGGCTGACCGCGCCGGAGATGGTGTCCATCGCCGGTTGCAACTCCTTGAGAATCGCCAGGGCACGCTGCGTGGGCTCCAGCACCCGGCCATTGCGCACCAGCAGTGGGTCATCGAACAGGTCGCGCAACTTGGCCAGCGAGGCACTGACGGCGGGCTGGCCGAGAAACAGTTTTTCCCCGGCCCGGGTCAGGTTTCTTTCGAACATCAGGGCTTCGAAAATCACCAGCAGGTTCATGTCCACGCGGCGCAGGTCGTTTCGATTCATGGCGGGTGCTCGCAGGGTTCAGGATCCTCTCAGTAAAGCAGCAAACCCCGGGCCTGCCGGCCGCCCTCACTCAGCCGGTGGCAGCCAGCGTCACGGCGGCGGGCGCGGGATCGGTGAGCACCTTGCGGAACGCCTCCACCAGCGGTCGCAGGTTGATCCGGTGCCACGCCGCCCACAGTGGTGTGGTGAAGCTGATCCACGGCACTTCGCGCAGCACCACGCCGGGCGGTGCATTGCGGCTCAGGCCTTTCTGGATCATGGCGATGCCCAGCCCCGAGGCCACCAGGCCCAACGCGGTGAACGGTTCGGTGGCTTCCATGCGGATGTCCGGGGTGAAGCCGGCGCGGATACAGGCGCTGATGAAGTCCTCGCGGCTGGCGCAGTGCTGGCGGTGTTGCACGCCGATCCACTCCTGATCGGCCAGGTCGGCCGGGGTCAGGGTCGGCTGGCGGGCCAGGGGATGATGTTCAGGCAAGGCCAGCAACATCGGGTCGTCCAGCACCTGGAAGGCCAGCAGGTCCGGATCGTCGGCGACGGGCGGTTCACTGACCAGGGCGATATCGAGACTACGCTGTCGCAGGCCTTCGAGTTGTTCTGCCGAACTCAGGTTGTACAGCGCCACATGCACGTTCGGCCGCTCGACCCGCAACACGCGCAGGGCATTGGGCAGCACGCCGGCGTGCATGGCGTTTTCGCTGTAGCCGATGCACAGGCCGCCTTCTTCACCGCGACCCAGGCGTTTGCCCAGGGATTCCAGGCGATTGGCGTGGGTCAGCAGGGCGCGGGTTTCGGCGAGGAACGTCTGGCCGTCGCGGGTCAGGCGGATGCGCTGCTGGCTGCGTTCGAACAGGGTCAGGCCCAGGTGTTCTTCGAGCTGGGCGATCTGCCGGCTTAGCGGCGACTGGGAAATGTGCAGGCGCTCGGCGGCGCGGCCGACGTGTTCTTCTTCGGCGACGGCGACGAAATAACGCAATTGGCGAATGTCGATCATGTCAGACCTCAAGGGACTCAAGTGCTGCCAATTATGTCTTGGACGGTCCGATTTCGACAACCTAGGATGGCTCCATCGGTCGCTTGAACCGACCACTGACCTCAAGAGGAAGCCTTCATGAGCTTGAAAGATAAACTGCCCGGCGCGCTGGGTTTCGGTACCGCGCCATTGGGCAACATGTTCCGCGCTATTCCTGAAGAAGAGGCGCAGGCCACCGTGCAGGCGGCCTGGGATGCGGGTGTGCGTTACTTCGATACGGCGCCGTTCTACGGCTCGGGCCTGTCGGAGATTCGCCTGGGTGCCGCATTGGCCCGTTACAACCGTGACGACTATGTGCTCAGCAGCAAGGTCGGCCGGGTGATTCTCGATGAAGTCGAAGACGCTGCCGCCCGTGACCTGGGCGAGAAGAGCGGGGTGTTCGAACACGGCCGCCCGAACAGGATCGTCAATGACTACAGCGCCGATGCCACCCTGCGCTCGATCGAAGACAGCCTCAAGCGCTTGCAGACCGACCGCCTCGACATCGTCTGGGTGCACGACATCGCCCAGGACTTCTACGGCGATCAGTGGCTGGAGTACTTCAATCAGGCCCGCACCGGTGCCTTCAAGGTGCTCACCCGTCTGCGCGAAGAAGGCGTGATCAAGGGCTGGGGTCTGGGCGTGAACAAGGTCGAGCCGTGTGAACTGACCCTGGACTTGAGCGAGGCACAACCGGACGGCTTCCTGCTGGCAGGGCGCTACACGCTGCTCGACCATGATCGCGCCTTGCAGCGCCTGATGGACGCGGCATTGGCGCAGAATGTCGAGATCGTGGTCGGTGGGCCCTACAGCTCGGGCATCCTCGCCGGTGGCTCGCACTTCGAGTACCAGCAGGCCAGCCCGGCGATCGTCGCCAGGGTCGAGCAGATCAAACGCATTGCCGCGGCCCACGGCGTGGATATCAAGGCGGCGGCCTTGCAGTTCTCCCTGGCGAACCCGGCCGTGGCGGCGGTGATTCCAGGTTCCAGCCGTCCCGGCCGGATCGCCGAAGATGTGGCGGCCTTGTCGGCGGTCATTCCAGCGGCGTTCTGGCAAGCCATGCGCGAGGCGCAACTGGTGTCCGAGCGCGCTCCATTACCCATTGCAGGAGTTTGAGCATGAAGATCGACTTGACAGGAAAACTCGCCATTGTCAGCGGCAGCACGGCCGGCATTGGTCTGGGCATCAGCAAGGCACTGGCCGAGTCCGGCGCGACGGTGGTGGTGATCGGTCGCGACAAGGCCAAGGTCGACCAGGCACTGGCAAGCATTCGCCAGAGCGTACCGGGCGCGCAACTGCGTGGCCTGACCGCGGACCTGGGCACCGCCGAAGGCGCCGAGCAATTGTTCGCCGCCGAACCACGGGCGGACATCCTGGTGAATAACCTGGGCATCTTCAAGGAAGTGGATTTCTTCGATACGCCGGACAGCGAGTGGACGCGTTTCTACGAGATCAACGTGATTTCCGGGGTGCGCCTGTCCCGCCATTATGTGCCGGGCATGGTCGAGAAGGGCTGGGGGCGAGTGATCTTCCTGTCTTCGGAATCCGGTATCGCGATTCCGGCCGACATGCTCAACTACGGCGTGACCAAAAGCGCCAACCTCGCCGTGTCCCATGGCCTGGCCAAACGCCTGGCGGGTACGGGGGTGACGGTGAACGCGGTACTGCCGGGGCCGACGCTGACCGATGGCGTGGAAGAAATGCTCAAGGACGCCACGGCCCAATCGGGACGCAGTGTGCGTGAAGAAGCCGACGCCTTCGTGCGCCGGGCGCGGCCGACCTCGATCATCCAGCGCGTGGCGGATGTCGAGGAAGTCGCCAACCTGGTGGCCTACCTGGCCTCGCCGCTGTCCTCGGCCACCACGGGCGCAGCACTGCGCGTCGACGGCGGCGTGGTCGACAGCCTGGCCATCTGAATTTTACTCACGGGAGAAGCAGTACATGGCAACAGCATCAGCAACCATCGACATCCCGGCTTCGGCCGAGCAGGTCTGGCAATTGATCGGCGGCTTCAACGCACTGCCGGACTGGCTGCCGTTCATTGTCAAAAGCGAAGCGAGCGACGGCGGGCGTGTGCGCCACCTGCAAACGGTGGATGGCGCGGTGGTGGTCGAGCGGCTGCAAACGTTCGATAACGCCGGCATGACCTACAGCTATTCGATCCTGGAAGCACCGTTTCCGGCACGCGATTACCTGGCGACAATCAAGGTCGAAGCCCAAGGGCAGGGCGCCCGGGTGACCTGGTCCGGACGGTTCGAACCAGTGGGGGTGAGCGACGAGGAAGTGACCGCGCTGTTTACCGGAGTGTACGAAGGCGGCCTGCAAGCCCTGCGGGCCAATTACCCGGCCTGAGTACTCCCTGGAACACATCGCCAACTGTGGGAGCGAGCCTGCTCGCGATAGCGGTAGATCAGTCACATCCTTGTTGCCTGACACACCGCCATCGCGAGCAGGCTCGCTCCCACAAGGTTTGCGCCAAACGCAAATCATACGAACAACACCGACCCCTGTAGGAGCGAGCTTGCTCGCGATGCGGTACATCAGTCACACCTGGCTGACTGACCCACCGCCATCGCGAGCAAGCCCGCTCCCACAAAGGATCCGCGTCGAACACAAATCACGTGAACGATGACGAACCCTGTAGGAGCGAGCATGCTCGCGATAGCGGTACATCAGCCACATCCTTGTTGCCTGACTCACCGCCATCGCGGGCAAGCCCGCTCCCACAAAGGATCTGCATCGAACACAAATCATATGAACACTGCCGACCCCTGTAGGAGCGAGCTTGCTCGCGATGGCGGTACATCAGCCACATCTCTGTTACCTGACCCACCGCCATCGCGAGCAAGCTCGCTCCTACAGGTTTTGCATTGTCAGGTATGCGGGATCAGATCCTGCCGGCAATCGAGCACCAGCCGGGCGCCGCCCAGTTCGCTGTCGCCGACTTCCAGGGCGAAGCCATGCAGGCTGACAATCGCGGCGACGATCGACAGCCCCAGGCCGAAGCCGCTTTGCGGGTTGCCGCCTTCTGCGCGATAGAAACGCTGGAACACCGCCTCGCGTTCAGCCAATGGAATGCCCGGACCGGAGTCGAGCACTTCGATGCGGGTATGCCCTTGCTCATTGACCCCACGCAAAATCACCTGGCCACCGGGCGGTGTGAACTTGATCGAGTTGCTGAGCAGATTGGCCACGGCCTCGAACAACAACGCCCGGTCACCATTCAACAACGGCAGATGCTCAGGCAATTGCAGGCTGAAATTCAGTTCGCCTTCCTCGGCCAGTGGCAGGTAGAAATCGTGCAGCTCCTGCAACAGATTCACCGGGTCGAGCTGGACGAACCCGGAGCGGCGCTGACGATCCTCCAGCTCGGAAATCCGCAGCAAACCCCGAAAACGCGCCATCAGCGTGTCCGCTTCAGCCAGCACGGAATCCAGCTGCATGGCCTGCGGCGAGCCTTCGCCGGCCTGTTGCTGCATGCGGTACAACTGCGCGCGCAGGCGGGTCAGCGGTGTGCGCAGGTCATGGGCGATGTTGTCGCACACGCCTTTGACCTCGTTCATCAAATGCTCGATGCGTTCGAGCATGACGTTGACGATGGCGGCGAGCATGTCCAGTTCGTCGCGGCGATTGGACAGTGGCAGGCGACGGGTCAGGTCGCCGGCGACAATGGCCTCGGCACTGGCCTGGATCCCGCGGATACGCTGCAACGGACGACGGCGCAGCAGGTGCCAGCCGGCGATGCCGGGCACGATGGTCAGGGTCACTCCCCAGAACAGTGCGTGCAGGATGATCCGGGTCACGGCGAACAGCGAGCCGTTGTCGCGTACCAGGATCAGCCACCAGCCATCACGGGTGCGGGTGGCCACCGCGTCGCAGCTGTCGCTGGGCAGGGTCGGGTCGTCGGAGTCGGCGCATTCGCTGAGCATGTGAATGCCGCCATCCAGCGGCAGGCCCTCGGGGATATGGCGCAGGGCGCCGCTCAAGTAGCGATGGTTGGCGTCGAACAGGCCATAGGCATCGAGGCCGCGAATGTCGAAGGCCATGCTGACGGCGAGGGCATCCACCAATTGTTCACCGGAAAACCGGGCGAACAAGTGCTGGCGTTGCATCAGCGAGTGCTTGGCCAGGTTGTCCAGGTACGCCGATACCTCGAAGTACATGACCCCCATGAGAATGCCGCTCCAGAGCACGAACAACGAACTGTAGAGCGCAAGCAGGCGACTGCTCGAAGACCGCCAGCCCTTAGACGGGTTCGGCAATGACATAACCCGAGCCTCGTACGGTCCGAATCAGTGGGACATTGCCAGGCGGGTCGATTTTCTTGCGCAGGCGGCCGATGTGCACGTCGATCAGGTTGGTGCCGGGGTCGAAGTGGTAACCCCAGACTTCCTCGAAAATCATCATCCGCGACAGGATCTGCCCGGTGTTGCGCATCAGGAACTCCAGCAACTTGTACTCGGTGGGCAACAGGGTCAGCAACTGCCCGTCGCGGCTGGCCTCGTGGCTGATCAGGTTCAGCTCCAGGTCCGCCACGCGCAGGGTGGTGGCCTGGGCCGTCACGGTGTTCTGCCGACGCAGCAGCACCTCGACCCGGGCGGCCATCTCGTCGGTGGCGAATGGCTTGGTCAGGTAGTCGTCGCCACCGGCACGCAAGCCGCGCACGCGCTCATCGACATCCGACAGCGCGCTGATCATCAGGATAGGCGTCGCCACCCCCATGGTGCGCAGCGTGGTGACAATCGCCAGGCCATCGAGCTCGGGCAGCATGCGATCGAGGGTGATCAGGTCGTAGTTGCCGCTCACCGCACGCTCCAGGCCCTCGCGACCGTTGTCGACCCAATCCACCTCAAGGCCGTGGCTGCTCAATTCGGCGACAATTTCCCGGGCGGTCACGGCGTCGTCTTCGATGGTCAAGATGCGGGTCATAAGGCGGACCTGATAGTCAGTTCAAGGCAAGTGTGGGCATTTTGCCAAGAAATGTCGGTGACTTTTTAAATTAACTTTCATGTGGTTGCCGGGGCAAGCTGGAACGTTGATATCATCTGGCCATGAATCTGACAGGAGTTAAGGCGTGAGTAGATTTGTTCGCCGTGGCGGGATGCCGATTGTGCTGTTGTTAATGTGCTTGTTCAGTGCCAGCGCCTGGTCGGGCAATACACCGTGTTCGGGAAAGAAGGGCGGTGTCGATCGCTGCGAAGGCGAGTTGTTCCTGTGCAATGACGGCTCCATCAGCGCCTCGAAGAAAGACTGTTCTGCGATCTATGGCGGTAGAACCCAGGCTCGCCCGCAAACCCTGTTGCAAACCACGGACGGCTGCGCATGTAGCAGCGGTACTTTCTGCACGGGTCCACGGGGTGGGGTGTATTGCCTGACGCCCAGCGGTAACAAGAGCTACAAGCGCAAGTAGGCAATGCAGAAAACCCGCCGCAAGCGGCCGCTCCTTGCAAATTGCAACGGATCGAGAAGTTCAAACTTTATAACTGATTGAAAATCCTGAACTTATTCAAAGTCGACGACTGGCACGGTGACTGCAATTCTTCGGATGAAGAGTTGTAACACCATTTTTCCTGCCTGGAGCGACATCATAATGAATAGATCCTCTGCTGGTTTCTATCCTGCCGGCGAAGAGTCGAGCAGCCTGTCGGGTGTTTCCTGGGGGGCGATATTCGCCGGGGCCGCTGCAGCGGCGGCGTTGTCGCTGATCCTGGTGTTGCTCGGTGTCGGGCTGGGCTTTTCCGCCGTTTCACCTTGGGCCCACGAAGGCGTCAGTGCCAAGGGGCTGGGCATTTCCACGATCATCTGGCTGGCCGTCACTCAAATCCTCGCTTCGGGGATGGGCGGCTACATCGCCGGTCGCTTGCGGGTTAAGTGGGCGAACATGCACGGTGACGAGGTCTATTTCCGCGACACCGCCCACGGTTTTCTCGCCTGGTGCGTCGCCACATTGGTAACGGCTACGCTGGTGGTCGGTTCGGTGAGTGGCGTCGTCAGCAGTGGCGTGCAGGCCGGCGCCAATGCCGTGGGTGGCGCCGCCAGCGTTGCGACGCAAGCTGCCGGCACCGCTGCCGCCAACACCGACAGCGACCAATATGGCTATTTCGTTGACAGCCTGTTTCGCGATGACCGTCCGGCCGCCGTCAGTGATGACGCCGCGCGGGGCACCGTGACGCGCATCTTCGTACGCTCTTTGAGCGATGGCCAACTGTCCGCCGAAGACCGTACCTACCTGGCGCAACTGGTGGCCCAGCGCACCAACCTGACCCAGGCCGATGCCGAGCGCCGGGTCGATGAAGTCTACGCCCGCACCCAGAAAGCCGTGGCCGACGCCAAGCAAGCTGCGCAGGAAGCCGCGGACACCGCTGCCAAAGTCGCGGCCTGGACGTCGCTGTGGATGTTCATTGCACTGCTGATCGGTGCGTTCTTCGCCAGTCTCGCCGCCACCTTCGGCGGTCGTCGTCGGGATGCCGTGGTGTACCTGGAAACCGACACCTACGTCACCACCGCCCCTGTTCGCTAACCCGGGAGAAACCTCATGCGCTCACTACTGTTGTTCTTTCTTGGTGTACCGATCCCGATCATCATCCTGATCGCGCTGTTTGTGCACTGATCCCTGCGGGTTCGACCCGGCACCGCTTCGGCCTTGAGCAGAAGCGGTGTTTTCGTTTATAGATGACTGGCCAGGCGCGGGCTCATCTATAGCGGGCAGCGGCCGATAACGTCTGCTGTCTCGGCCGTTTGTCTTCTATATACCGCCGCCGCGTTGAATTTCTTGTTATAAACGCACTCCGATAGCCGGCGCAAAGACTGACGCAGCGCATTTTCAGGGCTTTGTCGGACAAATTCGTGGACTTTTGTGTTGCTGGCGCCTCGAGTCGGCCTTAGACTGCCGCCCCTCGTAAATTGAGTGCCGGGTGGCGCTTGGAATGAATGGCGCCGTTGCGCTGGCCGACCGGTTCGCGCGCAACGCTCCCTGATTCGCCTTAATGCACGTTTTTTTATAGAGATATCAATGACAAAGGACAAGTTGCTGGCCATGCCGGCGGATGACTACATGAATGCCGAGCAACATGCTTTTTTCTCTGAGCTGTTGCAGAACATGAAAGTCGAAACCCATGAGCGCATCGAGCAGAACCGCATCGCCATCGAGAGCCTGGATTCCCCGGCCGATCCGGCAGACGCGGCTTCCGTCGAAGAAGAGCGTACCTGGCTGGTGAACGCGATTGATCGCGACCAGCGCATGCTGCCTCAGTTGGAACAGGCGCTGGAACGCATCAAAGAAGACAGCTTCGGCTGGTGCGACGACAGCGGCGAGGCCATCGGCCTGAAACGCCTGCTGATCAGCCCGACCACCAAGTACTGCATCGAAGCTCAAGAGCGTCACGAACAGATCGACAAGCACCAGCGTCAGGCCTGATTTCGTAGCGCCACGCATCGCGGGGCAGCCCGACTCCTGAAGGAGCAAGGCTGGCCCGCGATGCTTTTTTTCGCCTGTCGAAAACCTCGGCCACTTCTGCTGGAGATCCGCCGCAACGCCCCCCGACTAAGGGACCATGGATAATGGCCTTGTAGTGGCGTTTAATGCGGGGACAACAATTAGAAGTGTGGGGTGACGAAGATGACGCACGATGGATCTGTGGTCCGGGCAGGGCAGGCGCCCGCACGTTTGCCGAAAAACCTCTGGCTGACACCCACCCTGCAAAGCATCGCCCTGATGCTGTTGATGGGCGGCATGGCGCTGGGTGGCTGGTCGCTCTACCTTGGCCTGCCGCTGGCCGTGCTGGTTATCTGGCTGCCGCGCCTGCGTACGCGCGCCGCGCCTGAGGCGGCGCCCGTCGATCATGCTGGGGCGATGGCCGAGCTGACTCGCGACCTTTCCTACACCACCAGCCACAATGCCCTGTCAGCGGCGGGCGTGGCCTACTCGGTGCGACAACTGGCAGACAAACTGCAATCGCAGTTGGGCTCTGCGGCGCAGATCGTCAGCAACGCCGAGGTGATGATCGCCACCGAGCAAGCCACCTCGACCTTGAGTCGCGCCGCGCTCAGTGCCGCCAGCGAAGCTCATCAGAGCAGCGCCGCCGGGCGCACCGAGCTGATCGAGTCGATCAGCCGCATGCATCAGCTCAGCCAGCGCGCCAGCAACAGCCGTGAGCTGATCGAGGCCTTGAGCCTGCGCAGCGACGATATCCAGCGGGTCACGCTGGTGATTCAGTCCATCGCCAGCCAGACCAACCTGCTGGCCCTCAACGCCGCCATCGAAGCGGCGCGGGCCGGCGAGCATGGGCGCGGGTTTGCCGTGGTCGCCGACGAGGTCCGCGGCCTGGCGGCACGTACGGCCACGGCCACCGGCGAAGTCGGCGAGATGGTCGCCGACATCCAGCAGCGCACCGCGCAGGTGGTGGAACAGATTCGCCAGTTGTCCAGCGACCTCGACACCGGGGTCGAGCAGGTCGAGCACACCGGGCAGCACCTGGAGAACATCGCACGGCTGGCGGCCGGGGTCGAAAGTCAGGTCGGCGACATCGCCAAGGGCGCCGAAACCAATCGCGAGCAACTCGACAGCCTGTTCCACGCCATCGAACAAATGCGCAGCGACCTGGCGGTCAGCGATCAACAGACCCAGCGCCTGGCGCAGGCGGCGGTGCAGATGGAAGGCCAGGCCGAGACCATCAGCGAACGCCTTTCCGAAGTAGGACTGGATGACTATCACCAGCGGATTTATGACCTGGCCCGCGAAGGCGCCAGTCAGATCGCAGCACAGTTCGAAGCCGACATCGACGCCGGGCGTGTCAGCCTGGACGATTTGTTCGACCGCAACTACCAGGCGATCGCCAACACCAGCCCGGCCAAATACCAGACCCGTTTCGACCGCTACACCGACCAGGTATTGCCGGCGATCCAGGAACCGCTGTTGCCGCGCCATGAAGGCCTGGTGTTCGCCATTGCCTGCACGCAGCAGGGTTACGTGCCGACGCACAACAAGGTGTTCAGCCAGCCGCTGACGGGGGATGTGCAGGTCGACACCCTGCAGAACCGCACCAAACGCAAGTTCGCCGATCGCACCGGAATTCGCTGTGGCAGCCACCAGCAGGCGGTGCTGTTGCAGACCTACACCCGCGATACCGGGGAACTGATGCATGATCTTTCGGTGCCGATCATGGTCAAGGGGCGGCATTGGGGCGGGTTGCGGCTGGGGTACAAGCCCGAAGGGCCGCGTTGATCGTAATTCGCGGTGCCTGGGCATTCATCGCGAGCAGGCTCGCTCCCACAGGGTACGGTGTGATCCCACCTGTGGGAGCGAGCCTGCTCGCGATGGTCGTCAACGATGATGCGGGTAATCTGACACGCTGCGGTGCCTGGGCCACCATCGCGACGGTTCGACGCCTCGACATGCTCGCTCCTACAGAGATCACATTACCGGGCTTGATGCATTCGCAGGTTGAGTTCGTCGACCACCCGCGCCCAGTCGGCGTCTACGCGCAGTTGTTCCTTGAGGAAAGCGGCTTGCTGCGGTGTCCAGAAGTCGGCGTCGATGAGTTTGACATCATCGGGCAGCGGCGAATGGCTGGCGATGAAGCCGTCGATGGCTCGTTCGCTGGAGTCCAGGCCCAGTTGATCGAACAGGCCGGTGAGGTCATGGGTGGGTGAGTCCATCGTTATCTCCTTGCTGATCGCTCGGTTGCAAAGTGGAAAGTGCAGCTGCATGACATCTGAGGCAGCCGCGCTTCAGGAGTTCGAAACGATCTGCCGGCTCAGGGATCTCACGTGTCGGATTCAAGTGCCCGGGCGAGCGCACAGGCTTCATTGTGATTACTGCGGAAACCTCTGACGTGTCCCGTCGAAATCTCCTTGATATGGAAGAAGGCATTACCGGCCAGTACCACCTGGAATCGCGGTGAAGCAGGCTCGTCCCCAGGGAACTCAGGGGGCAGGAACAGCGCGGAGTGCAGTGTCGATGGGTCTCGGGTGTGCGCTACGAAGTGTGTCAGGGTGCACATATGAAGTCCTTTTCATGGGTTTGCCGACGTGTGTACGGCGTTATGGCTGGTCTCGGTGAGCGTCGCTGCTCTAGAATCACGGTCACCGATGGGTGATTGACGATTATCTAAAGCAATTTTTTGCAGGCGATATGTCGGAAAAGTGCTTTTCTTGCAGCGTTTTTTCCCTAAGGTTAGTAATCCCGTTTTTCTTTCAATCAGAAGGGCGATTTCCTTCAGCTTCTGATGAATACCTGGCAAGACGACGCGAGTGGCCTTCCATTAGTCTTTTCACCGCTCGCGATGAATGAGCCTTTACTCGTTTTCGGACTTCGCCTGGATCCTTTGGCTACGACTTTCGGCATTGCCGCTTTTTTCTGCTGTGCGCTGTCCTGGTGTGTGCAGCATCATTTTCAAATGTGGGGATGTGTCCTTGGCAGTAAGTAATCTCGATATGCATGCTTTATTCGTGCTGGGTGACCTGCGCGCGAAGTTGGTTAAACAGTTCCAGTCACGTTTCGTCTACATCACTGAACAGAACGCTGAAGGCATCTACGTCGCCGAGCTCGATACCGAATCGGCGCTGGTGGTGGATGACAAGCCCGGCCTGAAGCTCAAGGTCGGCGATCATTTCAGCGCTTCGGTGCTGCCCAGCCGCGAAGGCGGCAAGCTGGAAATCAGGTTTCGCGAAATCAAACTGACCGTCTATGGCATTGGCGACTACGCCTTCGTGACCACCGCCGACGGGGAAGGCATCGTGTTCAGGGAAGGTCACAGCGCGGTCACCGTGTTTGCCGCCCATCAACAGCTTCAGGAAGGTCTGACCAAGACCCTCAAGGCCGTGACGGCCAAGGCCGCCAAGTGGCGCAAGGGTGAGCTGGTGACGTTCAAGGCCAGCGAGTGAGCCGCGCCGAGTTCCACGAACAGCATCTGGCCGACGCCCAGGCCGAGGCGCTTCGGCTGTTCGAGCAGAAGGCCGTGTTGCAGGGCGCCTGGCTCGGTTGGGTGGCGTCGCAGATCTACACGCTGCGCCCGGCGGAGTACGCGAGCATGGTCAGGCGAGAGCTGGCACGTTTGCAGGAAACTTCCGAAAATTAGCCCGTCCCCCTCGAAAGCAGGAACCTCTACTACAGTCAGTTGACTGAGTACTTTGAGGCTCGCGGTCTTTTATCAGGCCATCCTGCTATTGCTGTGAACAGCACGAGGTGCAAAAGCATGAACGGATTTCGACGGTTACTGGCTGCTGGCCTGGTCACTGTGGCGGCTACTTGCGGTCTGGTTTCGTCCCCTGCGGTATCTGCGGCACAGGCGCCGATCCACTTCGCCGATCTGAACTGGGAGAGCGGCAGCCTGATCACCGACATCCTGCGGGTCATCGTCGAGAAAGGCTACGGCCTGCCGACCGATACGCTGCCGGGCACTACCATCACCCTGGAAACCGCGCTGGCCAACAACGACATTCAGGTCATCGGCGAAGAGTGGGCCGGGCGCAGCCCGGTATGGGTCAAGGCCGAGGCCGAAGGCAAGGTGGTCAGCCTCGGCGATACGGTCAAGGGCGCGACCGAAGGCTGGTGGGTGCCGGAGTACGTGATCAAGGGCGACCCGGCGAAGGGCATCAAGCCCATGGCGCCGGACCTGCGCAGCGTCACTGACCTGCCCAAGTACAAAGGCGTGTTCAGCGACCCGGAAGCCCCCGGCAAGGGCCGCTTCCTCAACAGCCCGATCGGCTGGACGTCCGAGGTGGTGAACAAACAGAAGCTCAAGGCCTATGGCCTGGAAGACAGCTACACCAACTTCCGCAGCGGCTCGGGGGCGGCGCTGGATGCCGAGATCAGTTCGTCGATCCGTCGCGGCAAGCCGGTGCTGTTCTATTACTGGTCGCCAACGCCATTACTCGGACGCTTCAAGCTGATCCAGCTGGAAGAGCCCCCATTCGACGCCGAGGCCTGGAAAACCCTGACCGACGCCGACAACCCCAATCCGAAACCCACCCGTTCGCTGGCTTCGAAGCTGTCGATTGGCGTGTCAACGCCGTTCCAGAAACAGTACCCGCAGATTGCCGAGTTCTTCAGCAAGGTCGATTTCCCCATCGACCCGTTGAACAAGGCCCTGGCCGACATGAGCGAAAAACACACCCCGCCACGCCAGGCAGCGCAGGAGTTCATGAAGGCCCACCCCGAGGTGTGGCAGGCCTGGGTGCCGAAGGAGGTGGCGGACAAGGTGGTGGCTGGCCTTCAATGATGTGCTGATCCACAGCAAAAGCTCGCGAGCAGGCTCGCTCCCACAAAGGATCTCTTCAACACTGGAGATCCCCTGTGGGAGCGAGCCTGCTCGCGAGCTTTTGCTTTTAACATCCCCCAAAAATCCAACCCTGCGCCGAGCGGTCATGCACATCGAAAAATGCCAACTAGGATGATTCTGTCCAAATCTCTTTCAAGGATCTTCAACCATGACCCTTGCGTTGGCTCAATGGCTGGTGACGATATTTGCAGTGATCAGTTTGGTACATGTGTATTGGGGGCTGGGTGGCGAGTGGGCGATGTTGGCCGTTGTTCCCCAGGTTCCGGAGGAGGGCAGCCGTCGCTTGCGGCCGGCCTTCAAGCCGCAAGGCTGGGTGACCCTGCTGGTGGCCGCCGCTCTGCTGATGATCGCTTTGCTGGTGTGTATGCGGGTGGGCTGGTGGGTGCCGCTGGTGCATCATCGGTCGTTGCAGTGGGTGATCAGCGCCATCGCCATTCTGCTGTTCGCCCGGGCGATCGGTGATTCTGAGTTGGTGGGGTTCTTCAAGGAAATCAAGGATTCGAAATTCGCCCGGCTCGATACCTGGGTGTATTCGCCCTTGTGTGTGGGGCTGGGTTCAGGGCTGTTGGCAGTGGCCTGGGTCTGAGGCCAATCCCTGTAGGAGCGAGCTTGCTCGCGATGGACGTCGGGGCACCGCGGGGTATCAGGCTGCCTGCGTTATCGTTGACCACCATCGCGAGTAAACTCGCTCCTACAGGTACGATGGGGTTCCTGTGGGAGCGAGCCTGCTCGCGATGGCGGTCTTACGGTGTACATATCCGGTGCTGCGGCCACGGCCGCGTAAGGTTCCGCCCTTACGGCGGGTGACTCTGTGGGAGCGGGCTTGCCCGCGATGGCGGCCTTACGGGTGTACATATCCGTTTCTGCGGTAACGGCCGCTCAAGGTTCCGCCCTTACGGCGGGTGACTTTGGGGCTCTGTAGGAGCGAGCTTGCTCGCGATGGCGGCCTTCCGGTGTACATATCCGTTTCTGCGATAACGGCTGCTTAAGGTTCCGCCCTTACGGCGGGTTACTTTGTCGCGCCAAAGTAACCAAAACGCCCCGCCCCTGACGTACGGCCCTTCGCTGGCGCTCCGGGTTCCCTCGCTCCGGTCCTGCTCCGTGGGCCCGCCGCCATCGGCCATCCTTGGCCGAGGGCGGCTAACCCGGCATCCTTGCCGGGTTGCCCACTGCGCAGAACCTCCACTCGGCCTGCCGACGGGGCAATCTGTGGCGCCTGTGGGATCGCGGTTCTGTTTCTGTTCTGTTTCTGTAGGAGCGAGCTCGCTCCTACAGGGATCGGGGCGGCGGGAATTCAACCCCCGGTTTCTGTCCTGCGGCTACTCACCTCAGCCGGCACATCATCCCCTGCCATGCGCTTGCGAAACAGTGCCACCCGCGCCAGCAGCAGGGTGGTGACGGGTACGGTGATTGCGAGCAGGATTGGAATCAGCCAGGCATGCAGCACGGGCCCGGATTTGAGTGCCGAGAAGTAGATGATCGACGCCAGTGCGACGAACCACGCGCCCAGGGTTGAGGCCAGGGCCGGTGGGTGCATGCGTTGGAAGTAATCTTTCATTCGCACCAGGCCCACGGCGCCGATCAGGGCAAACACGCCGCTGAGCACCAGCAGGATCGCCACTGGGATTTCCACCCATAGAGACAGTTCAGCGTTCATTCGATCACCTCGCCACGCAGGAGGAATTTGGCCAGGGCAAACGAGCCGACGAAGCCGAACAGTGCGATCAGCAGCGCTGCTTCGAAGTAGGTGTCACTGGCATAACGAATTCCCAGGGTGAGCATCATCAGCATCGCGGTGATGTACAGGTAATCCAGCGCCAGTACCCGGTCCTGGGCCGAGGGGCCCTTGAACAGGCGGGTCAGGGTCAGGACCATCGCCAGGGAAAACAGGAACAGGCTCAAGAGAATCGCATTGGACAGCAATGCACTCATTCGAAGATCTCCATCAAGGGCTGCTCGTAGGTAGTCTTGAAATGCTCGATGAACAGCGCTTCGTCATCCAAGTCGAACACGTGCAGCAGCAGGATGCTGCGATCCAGCGCCAGTTCCGACCAGACGGTGCCGGGCACCACGGTGCAGATCATCGCCAGCGCCGCCAGGCCGTTGGCGTCGCGCAAGTCCAGCGGCACCTTGATGAAACCTGAGCGCGGCGCGCGGCGGCCCATGGTCAAGACGCCCCAGGCGACCAGCAGGTTGGAGATCAGCACGTCGCGCCCGACGATCAGGAACAGGCGCAGGATCACCCCGGGTTTGCGGATACGGATCGGCAGTGGCCGCAGCTTGCGCATCATCAGCGGCGCGCAGAACCCCAGGGCCGCGCCCAGCAGCAGGTTGCCGGGGCTGATCGACAGGTTCAGCACCAGCCACAACAACCACAACGCCAGCGACAGCCAGGGTGCCGGAAACAGACGACTCATGGTTGCACCTCCGCGACCGCTGACTGGGCTTCGGGGCTGGGCACCGCGCGGGTGCCGAGCACCGCCATCACGTATTGCTGCGGATGGTTCAGCGCCTCGGCAGCGGCCTGGGTGTAGCGCATCAGTGGTTCAGCCTTGAAGGTCAGGGCAATGCTCAGGCCCAGCAGGGCGATGATCGGGATGCACTCGAAGCGGCGCAGCAGGGGCGAGGGGCGTTCCTCGGGGCTCCAGAAGCGCTGCACGCCGAGGCGCGAGAACGCGATCAGCGACGCCAGCCCGGACAGGATCAGCAACACCAGCAAGGCCCACGCGGCGCCAGACACCGGCGCATCACTGGCCTGGCCCAGGCCCTGCGGATTGAGCAGCGCACTGAGCAACCCCAGCTTGCCGATGAACCCGGACAGCGGCGGCATGCCGATGATCAGCAGCGCGCAGGCGATGAAGCTCAGGCCCAGGAACGCCATGGTCCAGGGGATCACCTGGCCGACCACGGCTTTCTGCTCGTCGTCGAGGTTGATGCCCTTGGGCGGTTGCAGCGATTCCATCGGCCGCGGCATCAGCTCGTCGCCGTCGTCCAGCGGCATTTCATTGGCTGAGCGCGACCGCTCGATCAACTCGGCGAGCAAGAACAGCGCGCTCAACGCCAGGGTCGAGCTGACCAGGTAGAACAACGCGGCGGCGATCAGGCTCGGTTGGCCAAAGCCGATGGCTGCCAGCAGGATGCCGGCCGACACCAGGATGCTCAGGCTGGCCATGCGCTCCAGGCGTTGCGCGGCGATGATCGCCACGCCCGCGCAGACGATGCTCGCCATGCCGCCGTAGATCAGCCAGTCGCCACCGAAGTAGGCCGACGCACCGGCCTGACCGGAGAACAGCAGGGTCCACAGGCGCAGCAGGGTGTAGACGCCGACCTTGGTCATGATCGCGAACATCGCCGCCACTGGCGCGCTCGCCGAGGAATAGGCCGGCACCAGCCAGAAGTTCAGCGGCCACATGCCGGCCTTGGCCAGGAAAGCCACCGCGAGGATCGCTGCGCCTGCATGCAACAGGCCTCGGTCGGCCTCCGGCACCAGCGGGATCTTCAGCGCCAGGTCAGCCATGTTCAGGGTGCCGGTGACGCCGTAGATCAGGGCCGCGCCAATCAGGAACAGCGACGAGGCCAGCAGGTTGATCGAGATGTAATGCAGCCCCGACGACACCCGCGCCCGCCCCGAGCCGTGCAGCAGCAGGCCGTAGGAAGCGGCCAGCAGCACCTCGAAGAACACGAACAGGTTGAACAGGTCGGCGGTCAGGAAGGCGCCATACAGGCCCATCAACTGGATCTGGAACAGCGCGTGGAAGCTCGAACCGGCACGGTCCCAGCGCGCCAGGGCGAAGATCAGCGCGCTGACGCCGATGATCCCGGTCAGTACCAGCATCAGCGCCGACAGGCGATCGACCACCAGCACGATGCCGAACGGCGCCTGCCAGTTGCCCGGCAGGTACACGCCGATGGAGCCGGGTACGCCGGTGGTTTGCGTCCATTGCAGCAACAGCACGGAAATGCCCAGGCCCAACAGGCTGGAGAACAGGTTGATGCGTGCCTTCAATGGCCGGTGTTTTTCCCCCAGCATCAGCATGATCGCCGCCGTCAGCAGCGGCAGCAGGATCGGCGCGGCGATCAGGTGCGTCATCACATTCATTCTTTAGGCTCCCGGCCATCCACATGGTCGGTGCCGGTCAGGCCGCGCGACGCCAGCAGCACCACGAGGAACAGCGCGGTCATGGCGAAGCTGATGACGATGGCGGTGAGGACCAGCGCCTGGGGCAACGGGTCGGTGTAGTGCAGCAGGTCCTGGGGCACGCCGTCCTTGATGATCGGTTCCTTGCCGATGAACAGGCTGCCCATGCTGAAGATGAACAGGTTGACCCCGTAGGACAGCAGGCACAGGCCCATCACCACCTGAAACGTCCGCGGCCGCAGGATCAGCCAGACGCCGGACGCGGCCAGGACGCCGATGGCGATTGCGATGACTTCTTCCATCAGACGGCTCCTTTGCTGGCGACGGATCTGGGCAGGGCCGCGGTCTTGTGGCCGCGGACCGATTGGTGGGCGAGGGCGGTGAGGATCAACAGGGTCGAGCCGACCACCACCGAGTACACGCCTATGTCGAAGAACAACGCGCTGGCCAGGTGCAGGTCACCCAGCAGCGGCAGCGAGAAGTGCCAGGTGTGGGTGGTCAGGAACGGGTAACCCACCGCCATCGCGCCCAGGCCCGTGACCGTGGCGAACAGCAGCCCGGTGCCCATCCAGCGCAGTGGCCGCAGGCTCATTTGCGCCTCGACCCACTGGGTGCCGGCGACCATGTATTGCAGGATGAACGCCACCGACATCACCAGCCCCGCGACGAAGCCGCCGCCGGGTTGGTTGTGGCCGCGCATGAACAGGTAGATCGACACCACGAAGGCAATCGGCAGCAGCAGGCGCACCAGCACCGCCGGCACCATCATGAAGCCCAGCGCGGTGTCGCTGGCCTGGCGCGGGTTGACCAGGTCGGTGACCACGTCGGGTGCCAGCAGGCGTTGCTGGGTCGGCAATTGCAGGCTTTCCTTCGGCGGGCGGAAGCGGCGCAGCAGGGCGAACACGGTCAGTGCCACGGCCACCAGCACGGTGATCTCACCCAGGGTATCGAAGCCACGGAAGTCCACCAGCATGACGTTGACCACGTTGCTGCCGCCGCCTTCGGGCAGGGCGCGGCTGAGGTAGAACGACGAGATATCGTTGGGCGTCTGCCGGGTCAGCATCGCGTAGGACAGCAGCGCCATGCCGCCACCGACGACGATCGACAGCAACAGGTCGCGCAGACGGCGGATGCGCGCATTGCGCAGGCTGCTCGGCAGCGGCGACACCTCTTCGATCCGGCGCGGCAGCCAGCGCAGGCCCAGCAGGATCAGCACCGTGGTCACCACTTCGACCACCAGTTGCGTAAGGGCCAGGTCCGGGGCAGAGAACCAGACGAAGGTGATGCAGGTCATCAGCCCGCAGACGCTGACCATGGTCAGGGCCGCCAGCCGGTGATACTTGGCCTGCCACGCCGCGCCCAGGGCACAGGCGATCGCCAGTAGCCACAGGGTGACGAAGACGATGGAGCCGGGAATCTTCGGCCGGTCGCCCCAGCTCAGGTGGCTGTGCAGCATCGGGATCAGCCCGGCCAGCACGGCGGCGAGCACCATCAGGAACAATTGGCTTTGCAGGCGCTTGGTGCTGATCCGTCGTTCCAGGCGGCGGGCCAGGCGCATCATCACCACCAGGCTGCGCTCGAACAGGCGCTTGCCGTTGAACCGGCCCACAATCGGCGGGTATTTGAAGCGCCCGTGGCGGAACTGGTTACGCAGCAGCAGGTACAGCACCACACCGCCGGACATGGCGATCAGGCTCATGATCATCGGCGCGTTCAGGCCGTGCCAGATCGCCAGACTGTATTCGGGCAGGGTGCCGCCGACCACCGGCAGGGCGGCGGCCGCGAGGATCGAGCCGACCACCTGGGCCGGGAAGATCCCCACGATCAGGCAGGTGAACACCAGCAGTTCCACCGGCGCACGCATCCAGCGCGGCGGCTCGTGCGGGGTGTGCGGCAGGTCGGTGGCGGTGGGGCCGAAGAACACATCGACGGTGAAGCGCAGCGAGTAGGCGACGCTGAACATCCCGGCGATGGTGGCCACGATCGGCAGTGTCATCTCGACCCAGGCGGTGGCGTTGATGAACACGGTTTCGGCGAAGAACATTTCCTTGGACAGGAAGCCGTTGAGCAGCGGCACGCCGGCCATCGAGGCGCTGGCGACCATGGCCAGGGTGGCGGTGAACGGGATCAGGCGGAACAGGCCGCTGAGCTTGCGGATGTCGCGGGTGCCGCTTTCGTGGTCGACGATGCCGGCGGCCATGAACAGCGAGGCCTTGAAGGTGGCGTGGTTGAGAATGTGGAACACTGCGGCCACGGCGGCCAGCGGGCTGTTGAGGCCCAGCAGCAGGGTGATCAGGCCCAGGTGGCTGATGGTCGAGTAGGCCAGCAGGCCCTTGAGGTCGTTCTGGAACATCGCGCAGTAGGCGCCGAGCAGCAGGGTGGCGGCGCCGGCCCCGCTGACGATGTAGAACCATTCTTCACTGCCCGACAGCGATGGCCACAGCCGTGCCAGCAGGAACACCCCGGCCTTGACCATGGTCGCCGAGTGCAGGTAGGCCGAGACCGGCGTGGGCGCCGCCATGGCGTGGGGCAGCCAGAAGTGGAAGGGGAACTGCGCGCTTTTGCTCAGGGCGCCGATGAGGATCAGGGGAAGCAAGATGGGGTAGAGGGCATGGGCACGAATCAGATCGCCGGCGGCCAGGACCTTGTCCAAGTCATAGCTGCCGACGACATGGCCGAGCAGCATCACCCCCGCCAGCAGGCACAAACCTCCGGCACCGGTGACCATCAACGCCATGTAGGCGCCGCGCCGGGCATCAGCGCGGTGGTGCCAGTAGCCGATCAACAGGAACGAGAAGAGGCTGGTCAGCTCCCAGAAGAACACGATCTGAATCAGGTTGCCGGAGATCACCAGGCCGAGCATGGCGCCCATGAACGCCAGGAAAAAGGCGAAGAAACGCGGCACCGGGTCTTGCGGCGACATGTAGTAACGGGCGTACAGCGACACCAGCGTGCCGATGCCCAGCACCAGCATCGAGAACAGCCAGGCGAACCCGTCCATGCGCAGGACGAAGTTCAGGCCCAGGCTGGGCAACCAGAGGAATTCTTCGCGAATGACCCCGCCGTCGGCGATCTGCGGGTACAGGAGCGCGACCTGGATCGTGCCGACCAGGGCCACGAGGCCCGCGAGCAACGATTCGGTATTACGCGCGTTGTGCGGCAGCACGGCTGCCAGACAACTGCCGACAAAGGGCAGAAGCAGTAGAACTATCAGGGACATAGGCTTCTAATCTGCGGAGATTTGTGAAGCATCATACGTGCCAGTTCCCGGATCGCCAAACGCCAAGCTGTGGCAGAATCCTACAAAGTAGTAGGAAAAGTCAGGGTTCGCATTGTTTCAGGGGGGATGTGTGGGGCAGGTCTGGCCTCATCGCGAGCAGGCTCGCTCCCACAGGGGTTTTGTGAACACTGGAAACCCAATGTGGGAAATCCAATGTGGGAGCGAGCCTGCTCGCGATGGCTGACTATCAGGCGTTAAAGATCCTGAGGGTTCACCCCCGGCTCAACCTCATCCACCACCCCAGCTTTCCCCTTGGTCTTCAGTTCACTGACAATCACCGCCGCCACAATCAACCCCGCCCCCAGCAGTGCAATCGCCGGCAACCGCTCCCCGGCGATGCGCCCGACGATCCCGGCCCATACCGGTTCGCCGGCATAGATGAGCGTGGCCCGGGTCGGCGAGACGCTCTTCTGCGCCCAGTTCATCGCCACCTGGATAGCCGCGCTGGCGGCGCCCAGCCCGAGGGCGCTGCCCAGCAGGAACCAGGAGAAGTCCGGAATCGCCTCATGGGTCGGCACCACCATCAGGAACGACAGCACCGAGGTGGTCGCCAGTTGCACCACGGTCACCCGGCGCACATCGACCTGGCCGGCGTAGGTGCTGATCAGGATGATTTCCGCAGCGATCGCGATGGCGCTGATCAGCGTGGCGATTTCCCCGGCGCTGAAATGGAACGACGCCCCCGCCGGCCCCGACAGCAGCATCAACCCGGTAAACGCCAGCATGATGCCGATGCTCGGCATCAACCCTGGCCGGCGGCCCAGCACCAGCCATTGCAGCAGTGGTACAAAAGGCACGTACAGCGCGGTGATAAACGCCGACTGGCTGCTGGGGATGGTTTGCAGGCCCACGGTCTGCAAGCCGTAGCCGAGCATGATCGCCACGCCGATGAACGCGCCGGCCTTGAGTTCGAACAGGGTCAGCTCGCGCAGGTGACGCCAGGAGAACAACGCCACGATGGAAGCCGCCGCGGCAAAGCGCAGGCCGACGAAAAACATCGGACCGCTGACGGTCATGGCATGTTGCACCAGCAAGAAAGTGCCGCCCCAGACCATGGTGATCAGCACCAGCACGCACTCGGCCTTGCTCAGCTTGAGGAAACGGGAGGAGGGTGGGGAGGTGTTCAACGACGTCATAATCTTGCACGCTATAAAAGTGCGACGCACAATGCGCCGAATGTTGCGCAGTATACTGCCCAACCCCACCAAGTGAGCAATATAGTGCACAAAGATTCTCCGCAACGGGCCTCGGTCCTGCAGCACGTCAGTTTGAACGTCCGACGTTTGCGCCATGCCGCCGACATGAGCCAGACCGCGCTGGCGGAAAAATCCGGGGTCAGCCGGCGCATGCTGGTGGCCATCGAGGCCGGCGAGAAGAACGTCAGCCTGACCACCCTCGACCGGGTGGCCGAAGCGCTGGACGTGGCGTTCAGCGACCTGATCCAGGCCCCCGACGTGCGCGATCACAGCCGTATCAACGAAGTGGCGTGGGCCGGGGCGATCCCCGGCAGTAAGGCGGTGTTGCTGTCCAAGGCCACCGCCACCCGCGAAGTCGAGCAGTGGGAGTGGTGCCTGCAACCGGGGGAAATCTACCCCTCGCTGCCGGACGCCGATGGCTGGAGCGAGCAGATCTACGTGTTCGAAGGCTGCCTGACCCTGATGCTCGGTGACACCCCACATCAGATCGCCGCCGGCGAGTTCTACATGTTCGCCAGCAACCAGCCCCATGCCTATCGCAACGAAGGTGACGTGGCGGCGCGGTTCGTGCGCAACGTGGTGATCTAACTGTTGGCTGGCCAACATCGAACGGACACTTTGCTGGTTTGCTTCCCCTCTTGTTTCTCAGGTTTTAAGCGCAAGCTATTGAAATAGAACAGATTTAAATTCAGGCACGACTCCTGCAATTGTCCTGGTGCATTCACCGGAACCTGGAGTCGGCCCATGACAGCCCCTGCCCAACCCCCTCGCACTGCCCATGTGATCCGCTCGGATGCGGAGGCGATTGCCGTCGCGCACAAGCTCGCCGCGCGCTTTGCCGTCGAGGCCAGCGTGCGTGATCGCGAACGGCGTTTGCCGGTCGCCGAGCTCGACGAGTTTTCCGCCAGCGGCCTGTGGGGCATCACCGTGCCCAAGGCCTACGGTGGCGCCGGCGTGTCCTACGTGACCGTCGCCGAAGTGATCAAGATCATCTCGGCCGCCGATTCGTCCCTGGGCCAGATCCCGCAGAACCACCTCGGCGTGCTCGACATCCTGGTGCAAACCGCCACCGAGGAGCAGAAGCGCTACTACTTCGCCAAGGTGTTGCAGGGTTACCGCTTCGGCAACGCCTTCTCGGAAGCCAAGAGCAAGAACGCCGGGGCCTTCGAGACCCGTATCCGCTTTGACGGCGACACCGCGCAGATCGACGGCGAGAAGTTCTACTGCACCGGCGCGTTGTTCGCCCACATCGTGCCGGCCGTGGCGGTCAACGAACAGAACCAGGCCTTCATCGCCTTCATCGAGCGCGATAACCCAGGGCTGAGCGTGATCGACAGCTGGGACGGTTTCGGCCAGCGCACTACCGCCAGTGGCGGCGTGAACCTGAACGCGGTGCAGGTGCCGCTCAGCGCGGTGATCCCGGCGCACAAGGCGTTCGATGAACCCACCGCCGATGGCCCGATCTCGCAGATCATCCAGGCGGCGGTGGACACCGGCATCGCCGTCGGCGCGCTGGAGGACACCAAGCGCTATGCCCGCGAATCGCGGCCGTGGATCGACAGCGGCCACGATCATGGCTGGCAGGACCCGTTCACCATCGCCGCGATTGGCGACCTGGAATGGCGGGTCCACGGCACCGAAGCGATCCTGCGCAAGGCCGGCCAGGCCATCGACGCGGCCTTGCTTGATCCCAACGAGGACAGCGTCGCCCACGCCTCGGTGGTGGTCGCCCAGGCCAAGGTGCTCTCGGCGGAAATTGCCCTGCTTGCCAGCAGCAAGCTGTTCGAACTGGCCGGCACCCGCTCGGTGCTCGGCAAGCACAACCTCGACCGGCACTGGCGCAACGCCCGCACCCACACCCTGCACGATCCGGCGCGCTGGAAATTCCACCTGATCGGCAACTACCTGCTCAACGGCGTCAAGCCTGCGCGCCACGCCTGGAACTGAGGAGCTCATGATGAATGCCTTGACCCAACCGGTTGTCGCCAGGCTGTCCCTGGCCAGCAGCCAACATGATCTGCACCACGCCCGCAGCCTGCTCGATTCGGCGCTGGGCTTCGTTCGCCAGCAGGCCGCGACTGCGCAGGACCCGTACGTCATCAGCCGCGTTGGCGACGTGCAGATCCGCATCGAGGTGGCCGCCGCCTTGCTCGAACGTGCCGAGGGCCTGCTCGACAGTGAAAAGGACGCCACCGAAATCAGCGTCGCGCTGGCCGAATCCGACCTGGCCAGCGCCGAGGCCCTGGCCACGGCCAGTGATGCCGAATTCGAACTGACCGGGCGCCGCACGGTGCTGTCCGGTTCGCTGCACGATCCGCTGCGCTGGAAGCGCCACCTGATCGGCAACTTCCGCCTCAACGGCATCCACCCGTCTGCACAGGAAGCCGTTTAATGGCTCGTGAAATTCGTCTCAACGCCTTCGACATGAACTGCGTCGGTCACCAGTCCCCGGGTTTGTGGGCGCATCCGCGCGATCGTTCGTGGCAGTACAAGGACCTGGAGTACTGGACCGACCTGGCGAAAATTCTCGAGCGCGGCAAGTTCGATGGCCTGTTTATCGCCGACGTGCTGGGCATCTACGACGTCTATAACGGCAACGGTGACGCGGCGATCCGCCAGGCCGCGCAGGTGCCGGTCAACGATCCGCTGCAACTGATCCCGCCGATGGCGCTGGTGACCGAGCATTTGGGGTTTGGCCTGACTGCCTCGCTGTCGTTCGAACATCCGTATCCGTTCGCCCGCCGGCTATCGACCCTGGACCATTTGACCAAGGGCCGCGCGGGCTGGAACATCGTCACCTCGTACCTGGAAAGCGGCGCGAAGAACCTCGGCCAGAAAGCCCAGACCGAGCACGATGCCCGCTACGACTATGCCGAGGAGTACCTGGAGGTTTGCTACAAACTCTGGGAAGGCAGTTGGGAAGAGGGCGCGATCCTGCGCGATCGTGAGCGGCGGATTTTCAGCGACCCGAGCAAGATCCACGAGATTCGCCACCACGGCAAACACTTCCAGGTGCCGGGCATTCACCTGTGCGAACCGTCGCCGCAGCGCACGCCTGTGTTGTACCAGGCCGGTGCATCCAGCCGCGGCAAGCAGTTCGCCGCCGAACATGCCGAATGCGTGTTCGTCGCGGCGCCGTCGAAGGTGCTGCTGAAGAAAACCGTCGCCGACATCCGCCGCCGTGCCGCCGAGGCCGGGCGCGATCCGTCGAAGATCCTGATTTTCAACCTGCAGACGGTGATCCTCGGCGAGACCGACGCCAAGGCCAAGGCCAAGTTCGAGGAGTACAAAAGCTGGGTCAGCTATGAAGGCGCGATGGCGTTGATCTCGGGCTGGACCGGGATTGACTTCAGCCGGTTCAAGCCTGATGAACCGCTCAAGCATGTGCACACCAATGCGATCCAGTCGGCGGTGGAAGCCTTCTCCACGGCGGACCCGAACAAGGTCTGGACGCCCCATGAACTGGCTGATTGGGTGGGCATCGGCGGCTTCGGCCCGCTGTTCGTCGGCAGCCCCGAAACCGTGGCCGACCTGCTCCAGGAGTGGGTGGACGAGACTGATGTCGACGGCTTCAACCTGGCCTATGCGCTGACCCATGAAACCTTCATCGACGCCGTGGAACTGCTGGTGCCGGAGTTGCAGAAGCGCGGGGTGTACAAGACCGAATACACACCGGGAACCCTGCGCGAAAAACTCTTCAACCAAGGCCCCCGCCTGGCCCCCGGACACCCCGGCGCCGGCTACCGCGACCTCTGTAGGAGCGAGCATGCTCGCGATGAGGCCGGCACCTTCAACACAGATGTCGCCTGACCCGCCGCCATCGCGAGCAGGCTCGCTCCCACAGGGGGGCGGGGGTGAACACAAGATTGATGAGCACCAAAAATCCCCATGTGGGAGCGGGCTTGCTCGCGATGAGGCCAGCACATTCAACATTGATGTCGCCTGACCCACCGCCATCGCGAGCAGGCCCGCTCCCACAGGGGCCAGTGATGAACGCAGGATTGATGAACACCACAAATCCCCTGTAGGAGCGAGCTTGCTCGCGATGAGGCCAGCACATCCAACACCGATGTCGCCTGACCCGCCGCCATCGCGAGCAAGCTCGCTCCTACAGGGGGCCGTAGATGGATAAAGAATTGATGAACACCACAAATCCCCTTGTGGGAGCGGGCTTGCTCGCGATGAGGCCAGCACATCCAACACCGATGTCGCCTGACCCACCGCTATCGCGAGCAAGCCCGCTCCCACAGGGGCCGGTGGTGAACACAGGATTGATGAACACCACAAATCCCCTGTAGGAGCGAGCTTGCTCGCGATGAGGCCAGCACATCCAACACCGATGTCGCCTGACCCATCGCCATCGCGAGCAAGCTCGCTCCTACAGGGGTTGGTGGCAGACGAACAAACCCAGCCCAGCGGACCACCGCACGCTTTTGCCCATGTACAGGAGGTCATCCATGAGCGTGCACGAACTCAAGCGACCGCCGCTGGCGGATATCGCGCAATGGCGGGTCGATGTGCCCCAGGCGCTGGAGCAGTTGCGTCATTGGGCGCAGGTCAGCCCGTTGCAACCGGCGTTGCGCCACAAGCGCCACGGCCAGTGGTATGCCTGGCGCTGGATCGACGTGTTGCGCGACGTCGAGCGCCTGGCCGACGGTTTGCGCCAGCAGGGCTTCACCGAGCAATCGCGGCTGGCCGTCAGTGGCGCCTTCGAACCCAACCTGTTGCTGCTGACCCTGGCCGCGCAGCAGGCGGGCGGGCAGGTGCTGGCCATCGGCGATGACCTCGACGCCCAGGCCCTGCACCCGATCCTCTGGCAAAGCCAGCCGACCCACGCCTTCGTACCGCGCCGGCAAACCCGGCAACTGTGGCTCAACCACGGCCAAGCCGTGCTCGACTTCGCCGAACTGTTCGGCCCCAGCGAACCACCCCAGCGCCTGCGCACCAGCCGCACACAGGCGCAATGGTGGAGCGAGGAGGGCACGCAATGGCAGGGCGGCCTCACCGTGCTGCTCGCGCAATGGCTGGGCAGTGGCCAAGCCGTGGCTTTCCCGGAAAGCCCCGGCAGCGCCAGCCGCGACCGCCGTGAAGTCGCCCCCTCGGGGCTGCTGCTGTCGGCCGAACGCCTGCAACGGCTGGCCGAGGAAATTGACAGCCGCCTCGCCGCGCCCGGCACCTGGCGTCGACGCCTGTGTGACTGGGCCATCGCCCGCCCGGAAAAGGGCCTGCAACGCCTGATCAAGCAACGGGTGCGGCGCCTGCTCGGCCTGCACCACCTGCACGACATCTGGCAAGCCCCGCGCACGCGGCCGGACAACCTCGCCCGGCTCAACGAATTCAAACGGGACATCGCATGACCTCGACCGACCTCATCCTGCAAGTGCGTGACATCTCGCTGTCCTTCAAGGGCGTCAAAGCCATCAACCAATTGTCGTTCGACGTGCGCCGTGGCGAGATCTGCGCACTGATCGGGCCCAACGGCGCGGGCAAGAGTTCGCTGCTCAACATCCTCAATGGCGTGTACCGCTTCGACGCCGGCGCCATCGTCTTCGAACAACACTCGTACAAGCGCATCGACCCGCTGCACGCCGCGCGCCAGGGCATCGGCCGCACGTTCCAGAACAACGCGCTGTTCAAGAAGATGAGCGTGATCGACAACCTGCTCACCGGCCTGTCGCGGCACCAGCGCAGCGGCTTTTTCCAGCAGGCGCTGAATCTGCCCCGGGCACGCCGCGAGGCTGCGGATTTTCGCCGACAGGCCCAGGGCATTCTCGAATTCCTCGAACTGCAGGCACACCGCGACGTGCCGGTGGGCAACCTGTCCTACGGCCTGCAAAAGCGCGTGGAACTGGGCCGTGCATTGATCGCCGGCCCCGGCCTGTTGTTGCTGGACGAACCCATGGCCGGGATGAACGCCGAGGAGAAACAGGACATGGCCCGTTTCATCGCCGACATCAACCGCGAGCTGGGCACCACGGTGGTGTTGATCGAGCACGACATGAGCGTGGTGATGGGCCTGTCCGACCACGTGGTGGTGCTCGATTACGGGCGCAAGGTCGGCGACGGCACACCGGCCCAGGTGCAGGCCAATCCCGAGGTGATCGCGGCGTATCTGGGAGTGGTGCACTGATGGCGTTCTTTCTCGAAACCCTGCTCGGCGGGCTGCTCGCCGGCACCATGTATTCGCTGGTTGCCATCGGCTTCGTGCTGATCTACAAGGCCAGCGGCGTGTTCAACTTCGCCCAGGGCGCGATGCTGCTGTTCGCCGCGCTGACCTTCGTCAGCCTGCACGACCAGGGCGTGCCGTTCGCCCTGGCGCTGCTGCTGACGGTGCTGGTGATGATCGTCGGCGCCTTGCTGATCGAGCGGCTGGTGTTGCGCCCGTTGGTCAACCGTTCGCAGATCACCCTGTTCATGGCCACGCTGGGGCTGTCGTTCATCATCGAAGGCCTGGCCCAGGGCCTGATGGGCTCGCAGGTGCGGGCGCTGGACCTGGGCATCGACGACGTGCCGGTGTTCATCGCCGGCATGATGGTCAGCCAGTTCGACCTGGTCGCCGCCGCAGCCGCCATCGTCCTGGTGACGGTGCTGGCGTTGCTGTTCAACAAGACCCGCATCGGCGTGTCGTTGCGCGCGGTGGCGGACGACACCACCGCCGCGCTGTCGATCGGCATCAACCTCAACCGCATCTGGCAGATCGTCTGGGCCGTGGCCGGGATCGTCGGGCTGGTGGCCGGGCTGCTCTGGGGTGCGCGCCAGGGCGTGCAGTTTTCCCTGTCGCTGGTGGTGCTCAAGGCCTTGCCGGTGTTGATCATCGGCGGCTTCACCTCGATTGGCGGGGCCATTGTCGGCGGCTTGATCGTCGGCGCGGCGGAGAACCTCGCCGAGGTCTACGTCGGCCCTTTGATCGGCGGCGGCATCACGCCGTGGTTCGCCTACGTGCTGGCCCTGGCCTTCCTCTACATCCGTCCCGCCGGCCTGTTCGGCGAGCGCGCCATCGAGCGAGTCTGAACCATGTCGATTTCCCTGACCCAAGAAACCGCCCCGGTGCTGCTGACCCAGCGCCGTGTGCCCTATGCCTTGATCGCGCTGCTGCTGATCGCTTTCGTGGTGGTGCCGCTGGCCGGCAACGACTATTGGCTCAACGCCATCCTGATCCCGTTCCTGGTGCTGTCGCTGGCGGGCCTGGGCCTCAACCTGCTCACCGGCTACACCGGCCAGACCTCGGTCGGTGCTGCGGGGTTCATGGCGGTGGGGGCGTTCGCCACCTATGGGTTCCTGCTGCGCCTGCCGGAACTGGGCCTGCCGGTGGCCTTGCTCGGCGGCGGGTTGATCAGCGCCGTGGTGGGCTTCGTCTTCGGCCTGCCCAGCTCGCGGATCAAGGGCTTCTACCTGATGGTCACCACCCTGGCGGCGCAGTTCTTCCTGGAGTGGTTGTTCGTCAAGTTTCCGTGGTTCTACAACTACGGCTCGTCCGGGACCATTTCCGCGCCGAAGCTGGCGCTGTGCGGCCATGACCTCAGCTCGCCGCTGGGCCGCTACCTGCTGACCCTGACCACAGTGCTGCTGTTGACCTGGGTGGCGCTGAACCTGGTGAAAAGCCAGATCGGCCGCAACTGGATGGCGATCCGCGACATGGACACCGCCGCGGCCGTGATCGGCATCCCGGTGGTGCGCTACAAGCACCTGGCGTTCGCGGTCAGCTCGTTTTACCTGGGCATCGCCGGGGCGCTGTGGGCCTTCGCCTACCTGGGCACCGGCAGTGCCAGCAGCTTCGACATCAATCGTTCGTTTCAGATCCTGTTCATCATCATTATCGGTGGCATGGGCAGCATCGCCGGCAACTTCGTCGGCGCCGCGTTCATCAGTCTCCTGCCGATCCTGCTCAGCCACGCCGGGCAGGCGCTGTTCGGCGGTGCGGTGGACGCCGGGCAATTGCAGAACCTGCAAAAAATCATCTTTGGCGCGCTGATCATCCTGTTCCTGATCAAGGAACCGGAAGGCCTGATTCGCCTGCTCGGCAACCTGCGCGAACGCCTCGGCCACTGGCCGCTGCGCTTCTGAATCTTCCCTGACCCCTGACTATTAGAGAGACACCATGCGTGCAACCTTGAAACGTTCCTTGCTCGGCGCCGCCCTGACGCTCGCGGTTTTTGCCAGTGCGGTACCGGTCGTCCAGGCCTCACCCGACCAGCAGTTCTTCCCCCTGGCCACCTACCGCGTCGGCGCCTACGCCTCCAGCGGCGTGCAGGTGTGGGCCGGGATGATCGACTACCTGAACTACATCAACGAAGTGGAAGGCGGGATCAACGGCGTGAAACTGGTCTGGCAGGAATGCGAGACCGAGTGGACGGCCGAGAAGGGCATCGAGTGCTACGAGCGCTTCAAGAAAGGCCTGGACGGCGCGCCCGTGGCGGTCTACCAACCCAACGGCGCCCCGGCGGCCTATGCCCTGAGCGAGCGCGCCGAGGTCGACAAGATCCCGCTGATCACCCTGGGCTACGGGCGCACCGAAGCCACCGACGGCACAGTGTTCCCCTACAACTTCCCGGTGATGCTGACCTTCTACAGCGAGGCGTCGAGCCTGATCAACTACATCGCCCAGCGCGAGGGCGGTTTCGACAAGCTCAAGGGCAAGAAGATCGCCACGGTCTACCACGACTCGGCCTACGGTCGGGAAACCCTTGGCCCGTTGAAACTGCTGGCGGAAAAATACGGCTTCGAGAACATCCAGATCCCGGTGGCCGACCCCGGCAACGAACAGTCGGCGCAATGGCGCCAGGTGCGCCAGCTCAACCCCGATTGGGTGTTCCTGCGCACCTGGGGCGTGTCGACCCCGGTGGCGGTCAAGACGGCGGCGCGTTTCGGCTTCCCGGTGGACCACATCGTCGGCGACATCTGGGCCAGCTCCAGCGAGGACGTGCTGCCGGCCGGCGCTGCCGCCAAGGGCTACCTGGCGCTGACGCCATACCCGGCGGGCAGCGATTTCGAGATCCACAAGCGCCTCAAGCAATACATCCTCGACAAGGGCAAGAGCGACCTCAAGGACCTGAAGAACTTCGGCAGCGTCTACTACAACTCCGGCCTGGTGAACGCGGCGGTGGCGGTGGAAGCGATCCGCACGGCCCAGGGCAAGTTCGGCAAGCGCCCGCTCAACGGTGAAGAAGGGCGCTGGGGCCTGGAGCACCTGAACATCGACGACGCCCGTCTCAAGGACATGGGCTACCTGGGCCTGATGCAGAATCTCAAGCTGTCATGCAAGGACCACGAAGGCGGCGGTTCGGCGCGGGTGCAGCAGTGGGACGGCGCCAACTGGACGTTGATCAGCGACTGGATCGCCGCCGACCGCGCCTTGCTGCGGCCGTTGATCGATGAAAAATCCGCGGCGTTCGCCAAGGAAAAGGGCCTGACGCCACGCACCTGCAACGGGGACGAATAGCCATGAGCCAGGCTGCCAGCGAAACCGCCGTCGATGAGCTGCTGCGGGTCGACGATATCGAGGTCATCTACGACGGTGCGATCCTCGCCGTGGCCGGGGTGTCGCTGAAGGTGCCCAAGGGCGGCATCGTCGCGTTGCTCGGGGCCAACGGCGCGGGCAAAAGCACCACGCTCAAGGCCATTTCCGGGCTGGTGCGGGCCGAACGGGCGCAGGTCAGTCGTGGCGCCATCCACTTTCTCGGGCAGGACACTGCGGGCATCGACCCCAGCCACCGGGTACGGCAGGGCATGGTGCACGTGCTGGAGGGGCGGCACGTGTTCCCCCAGCTCAGCGTCGAGGACAACCTGCGCAGTGGCGGCTTTGTCCGCGGCCTGAGCCGTCAGGACCTGGCGGCGGACCTCGAGCGTATCTACGCCTGGTTCCCGCGCCTGAAAACCAAACGCAAGACCGCGGCGGGGCTGACCTCCGGCGGCGAGCAGCAGATGGTCGCCATCGGTCGGGCGCTGATGACACGTCCTACTTTGGTACTGCTCGACGAACCTTCCATGGGTTTGGCGCCTATTATCGTCCAGGAGATCTTCGAGATCGTTGCCCAGCTCAACCGCGAGGCGCAGGTGAGCTTCCTGATCGCCGAGCAGAACATCAACGTGGCGCTCAAGTACGCGCAACAGGCCTACGTGCTCGACACCGGCCGCGTGGTGCTGGCCGGCAGCAGCGAGGCGTTACTGGCACGGGGGGACCTGCATGACTTTTACCTGGGCAAACACTGAACACAGGGAGCGCCATGACTGACATCCAAAGCGGACAGGCGACAGCCGCCATCCGCCACGCAGACATCCTGATCATCGGCGGCGGCCTCAGCGGTGCGATGCTGGCGGCGCAATTGTTGCGCCTGCCGGGCCGGCGCTCGCTATTGGTGATCGAGCCGCGTGCCGAACTGGGGCGGGGCGAGGCCTACAGTGCGGTCGAACTGGGCCACACGCTCAATGGCAACGCCGCGCGGATGAGCATCGACCCGGACAACGCCGACGACCTGACTCAATGGCTGACCGACTACATCGCCGCGGGCGGTTGGCCCGAATCCGACGAACAGCACGTGCCGGTCAGCGAGCTGTTTCCACCGCGGGGGATATTCGGCCTGTACGTGCAACAGCGCCTGGCCGAGGCGCAGGCGATTGGTGCCACCCAGGGCTCGACCGTCGAGCATGTGCGGGCCGAAGTGGTTGACCTGCAAACCGTCGATGACGCGGTGCAACTGCACCTCAGCGACGGGCAACGTTTGCAGGGCGCTTATGCAGTGTTGGCCACGGGCATGTTCCCGGCCGCCCGCACGCCGCAGACCGAATCCAGCGGCCTCAACGCCGCCGCCCTCGACCCCTGGGACGTGGCGGCGATGCGTCAGCTGGACCCGCAGTCGACGGTGCTGATCATCGGCTCCGGCCTGACCATGGTCGACGCCGTGGTGTCGCTGGAACAGGCCGGCCATCGCGGGCCCATCGAAGTGTTTTCCCGTCATGGCCTGCTGCCCCACGTGCGAAGGCAACCGCCGGCCTGGGTGGACTTTCTCGCCGAAGACCACAGCCTGCGCACGCCGCGGCAACTGCTGCGCGAACTGCGCCGGCACTGCCGCGACGCCATCGCCCAGGGCATCGACTGGCAGGCGCCGCTGGATACCGTGCGTGCGCACATTGGCCGGTTGTGGCACCAGGCCACGGATGTGCAGCGCCGGCAGTTCGTGCGCCACGTGCGGCCCTGGTGGGAAAGCCATCACCATCGCTCGCCACCGCTGAGCGCCGAGCTGGTGGCGCGCTTGCACGCCGAAGGGCGATTGCGTACCCAGGCGGCTTCCTACCTGGGGCTGGAGCCAGCGCTTGGGGCCGGGCTGGGCATTCGCATCCGCCGTCGCGGCCAGGCGCACACCGAGGTGGTGCAGGGCGCGGCGCTGATCAACTCCAGTGGCATCGAATACGACTGGCGACGGGTGGCGCGACCGTTGCCCCGGCAATTGCTGGCCCGCGGGTTGATCCAGCCGGGACCGTTGGCGCTGGGCATCGCTGCGGCGGTTGATGGCGCGGTGCTGGATGCCGAGGGCAGGGTGGCGCAACGGCTGTTCGCCATGGGCCCGCCCTTGCGCGGCATGTGGTGGGAGAGCACGGCGGTGACGGATGTGGCGCTACAGGCCAAAGCCCTGGCGGCGCGGTTGTTCGCAGCGGGAGCCTGAAATAAACAAACCCCGCGGGAGACGGATCTCCCCGGGGTTCAGGCTGAACAAAGCGGCAACTCAGTAACGCTGATACTTCGAACCGAACTCAGGACGGTTTTCCGCGACGTAGAGCTTGCTGGCCTGGGTGTCTTTCGAATCGACCTTCACGGTGTTCACATTCAGGGTGGCCGGTTGGCTGACTTCAGCTGCGGCAATCATTTGTTTCTTGTGCGGTGCGGCCATGGCCGAAGTGGCGCCGAAGATCGAAAGTGCAAGACCGAGTGCGATGATGCTTTTCATGATGTTGCTCCAGAAGAGTGGGGAGAAGATGGGTTCACTCTATGGCTGGGGCCGGAAAATGAAAAAGCATGCCGGGGCATAGTCGTTATCGAAGTCATTAATGCGGATTTCGTGATCGCCACCCCCCTGTAGGAGCGAGCTTGCTCGCGATGGACGCAGGAACACCGCAGGGTGTCAGGTTTGCCGCGTCATCGTTGACCACCATCGCGACGGTTCGACGCCTCGACAAGCTCGCTCCTACAGAAGAGGCCGTAATAGGCTCTGATTCCAGCGTTCAACCCGCTTGACCGACATGGATTCGCGCAACTTCCGCCTCATCCATCTCCCGCCAGTCGCCGGGCAGGATGCCGTAATCGGCTTCGGCCGCTTCCATGGCTTCCTCCGGGCTGAACATCAAGTGGTCGCCTTCACTCTGGAGTGTTTCGTAGTCCAGGAAGCGAATCTCCAGATAATACGGGCCTTCAAGGCCGTCTCCGACTTCCAGGCCATACAACACGATTGACGTGATACCTGGCCTATAGGCGAGGGCTTTCCTGGTATGAGCGAACAGGAAACGCGGGAGTGCGACCATGGTGTCAGTCTCGTGTGGCGTTTAACGGGTGGAGCTGTAGGAGCGAGCTTGCTCGCGATGGGTTAGAGAACACTGCGGGGTGTCAGGTTTTTCGCGTCATCGTTGACGACCATCGCGAGCAAGCTCGCTCCTACAGGGGATGGGCGATTTGATGGGGATTGAGGGGCCGGCCGCCCGTCACTCGCTCAACATCTCCACCGGGTACGAAAACACATAGCCCTCGTTGCGCACGGTCTTGATGTAGGTCGATTCCCGCGAATCGTCCATCAGGCGCTGGCGCAGGCGGCTGACCAGCAGGTCGATGGAGCGGTCGAACAGGTCGGCGTCACGGCCCTGGGTGAGGTTGAGCAGTTGGTCGCGGCTGAGTACCCGTTGCGGGTGGTCGAGGAACACGCGCAGCAGGCGGTACTCGGCGCCGCTCAGGGCGACCATGGTGTCGTCTTCGTCCAGCAGGTGGCGGGCGGTGGTGTCCAGGCGCCAGCGGCCGAAACCCAGCAGGCGGCCGCTTTCGGTGATCAAAAGGTTGGGCGGCAGCATGCGGGTGCGGCGCAGCACGGCGTTGATCCGCGCCAGCAGTTCGCGGGCGGCGAAGGGTTTGGTCAGGTAGTCGTCGGCGCCCATTTCCAGGCCGAGGATGCGGTCGGTTTCATCGTTGCGGGCGGTCAGCATGAGGATAGGCGTGGCCTTGTGCTTGCCCGAGCGCAACTCGCGGCACAGCACCAGGCCATCGTCGCCCGGCATCATCAGGTCGAGCACAATCAGGTCCACCTGATTGGTCTCCAGGAAGCTGCGCATCTGCCGCCCATCGGCGACCACTGTGGTGCGCAGGCCGTTCTTCTTCAGGTAATTGCCGACGAGTTCGCGGATTTCGCGGTCATCGTCGACGATCAGGATGTGGTTTACGTGGTCCATCAAGCGATCCCTGTTGTTCGTTGTTCGCAGGCCCTGTAGGAGCGAGCTTGCTCGCGATGTGGTGTATCAGACACCCAAGTATGGGCTGACACACCGCATCGTCGGAACGCCGCCCGGAGCAAGCTCGCTCCTACAGGAATTGCGTATGCCTCTTCTAGATCAAGCCACCACCCGATAACACGGCACATACGCCGCGCCGCCCGGCAGTTTCATGCGGTGCTGGGCGACGAAGGCCTTGAGCAGTTGGTCCAGTGGCTGCATGACCTCGGCATCGCCTCGGATCTGGTAGGGCCCGTGTTCCTCGATCAGGCGGATGCCGTTGTCCTTGACGTTGCCGGCGACGATGCCGGAGAACGCGCGGCGCAGGTTGGCGGCCAGTTCGTGGGGCGGCAGGCTGCGGCTGAGTTTCAGGTTGGCCATGTTTTCATGGGTCGGGTCGAACGGGCGCTGGAAGCCCTCGTCGATCTTCAACAACCAGTTGAAGTGGAACGCGTCATTGCGCTCGCGGCGGAACTGTTTCACCGCTTTCAGCCCGGCGGTCATGCGCCGCGCCACTTCGGCCGGGTCGTCGATGATGATTTCGTAGTGTTTCTTCGCCGCATCGCCCAGGGTGGCGCCGACGAAGGCGTCCAGTTGTTCCAGGTACGGCGCCGCGTGCTTGGGCCCGGTGAGGACGACCGGGAAGGGCAGGCCCTCGTTGTCCGGGTGCATCAGGATGCCGAGCAGATACAGGAATTCTTCGGCCGTGCCCGCACCGCCCGGGAAGATGATGATGCCGTGGCCCACGCGCACGAAGGCTTCCAGGCGTTTTTCGATGTCAGGCAGGATCACCAGTTCGTTGACGATCGGGTTGGGTGCTTCGGCGGCGATGATGCCCGGCTCGGTCAAGCCCAGGTAACGGCCGCCGTGGATGCGCTGTTTGGCGTGGGCGATGGTCGCGCCTTTCATCGGGCCTTTCATCACGCCCGGACCGCAGCCGGTGCAGATATCTAGGCTGCGCAGGCCCAGTTCATGGCCGACTTTCTTGGTGTATTTGTATTCTTCGGTGTTGATCGAGTGGCCGCCCCAGCACACCACGATCTTCGGCTCGACGCCGGGGCGCAGGGTGCGGGCGTTGCGCAGCAGGTGGAAGACGTAGTCGCTGATGCCCTGGGAGGAGCTGAGGTCGATGCGCTGGGCATCCAGTTCGTTTTCGGTGTAGACGATGTCGCGCAGGGCGCTGAAGAGCATTTCCCGGGTGCTGGCGATCATTTCGCCATCAACGAAAGCATCGGCCGGTGCGTTCAGCAGCTCCAGGCGCACACCGCGGTCCTGCTGGTGAATGCGGATTTCGAAGTCCTTGTAGGCTTCGAGGATGGTCTTGGCGTTGTCGACATGGGCGCCGGTGTTGAGGATGGCCAGGGCGCATTGGCGGAAGAGGGCGTAGGTGCTGCCGGAACCGGCTTCGCTCAGTTGATGCACTTCACGTTGGGAAAGGGTTTCAAGGCTGCCTTTGGGGCTGACCGAGGCATTGATTACTTGTCTTTGGGCCATGCAAAAATCCTTAAAACGATGTCACCCGCCTGGGGCGCCTGACATCCGAATAGTCTGTACTCACAAAAGAAGATGGCACGAACTGCGTTGTATCGCCACGTTGCCCTTTGACGATGAAAAGATGAAAAGGAGCCCCAGCATAGCTAAATCCGTCGCAGAGGCGATAATGCCCCGCAGACTTTTTGCCAATGGCCTTGAGGAACCCTGTCCCGATGTTCGAAATCCAGCCGCAGAACCCGGAAATCTATCGCAGTCAGACGCGTCGCAGCACGATCATCATCGCCCTGATTTTCATCGCCCTGGCGATGCTCCTGTCGACGGCGGCAGTGGCGTTGTTCGGCGAGCCGGGCGGTGACAATTTGCGCTTCAATGTCGGCGGCGTGTTCGTCGCGGTGCTGGCCATGGCGGCGCTGATGCGCAGCGTCCTCTGGAGCCAGCCGTGGATGGCGCCTGCCGTCTATGGCTGGCAGCTCAAGCGCAGCCTGATGAGCGTGACCAATGTCATGCACAAGGTGACGGCGGCGGTGGCGAAAGACGATCCGAGCGCAATCAAGCTGCTGCGCTTCTATCATCTGGGACTGAACCAGATGCACCAGCTCGATGGCAACTCCAGTGATCACAGCCAACTGATCCGGGAAATGGACGCGCACAAGGCGCGGATGGACGCGCTGGGCATCGACACGCAGCAGACGCAATTGAACCCGGCATGGCTCGAGGCGGTCAAGCAGACTGCGGCGTAGCCGCCTTGTGCCAGAGCGATTATAAAAAGGCGAACGGGAGCAATCGCCATTTATCCAGATAAAGGGAGCGTCATGGGTCATCCGTCCGATGAAGAGCGCATTGAACCTGCCGGTGCCGGCACGCTGTCGACTGCCCGATCGGCCGGGGCCCGGCTCAAGGTCCGGTCTGCGGTGACCCTGCTGGTCGCCGTGTGCCTGTCCATGATCGTCATGGTCATCTGGGAGATCTGGAGTTCGCGCCAGTACCACCTGCGCGACAAGGAAGTGGCCATGTCCAACCTTGCGCAGACCTTGGCGTCGCAGGCGCAGGCGACGATCAAGCAGGCGGATACCTTGCTGTTCACCCTGGTGGAGCGTCTGGAATACGAACGCCTGGAGCCCGACCAGTTGACTCACCTGGAGCGCCTGCTCAGTGCCCAGCGCAGTGAGCTGCCGCAGTTGCACGGCCTGTTCGTGTATGACGAATTCGGGCGCTGGGTGGCCAATTCCAACGGCGCCGTCATGCCGGATGCGAACAACGCCGATCGCGAATATTTCATCTTCCATCGCGACCACCCCGACCGTGGGCCGCACATCGGACCGTCGATCAAAAGCCGCTCCAGCGGTGAATGGATCATGACCGTGTCGCGCCGGATCAACCACGCCGACGGCAGTTTCGCCGGGGTCGCGCTGGCGACGATTTACCTGAATTATTTCCTCTCCCTGTACGACAGCATCGACATGGGCCGCAATGGCGTCATCAACCTGATCGCCGACGATGCCAGCATTGTCGTGCGTCGGCCGTTCAACGCCGGGGAAGTCGGCAGCAGCATTGCCAATGGCCCGCTGTTCCAGGACCTGCTGCCCACCGGTGATTTCGGCACGGCCACGGTGCGATCCGTGGTCGATGGTGTGGAGCGGGTGGTCGGGTTTCGGCGGGTCGATGACTACCCACTGATCGTGTTCGCGGCGCTCGACAAGCACGAAGTCCTGAGCGCCTGGCGCGACGCGGCGCTCCACAGTGTCGGCATCGTCGCATTGCTGTTGGGTTTCGTCGGCGCGCTGGGTTTTCGCCTGATCGGCCTCATGAGGCGGCAGAACCGCGTGCAGAATGATTTGCTGGAGGCCCAGGACAAGCTCCTGGAGGTCAACCGTGGCCTGAAGTCGCTGGCGATGGAGGACGCACTCACCGGGTTGTCCAACCGTCGGCAATTCGATTTGTTCATCCACACGGAAATGGACCGTGCTCGCCGCAGTCAGGCCAGCCTCGCGCTGTTGCTGATTGATATTGATCAGTTCAAGCGTTTCAACGAGCAATATGGCCATGTGGCGGGTGACGAATGCCTGCGCCGCATCAGTGCGGTCATCACGCAGAACCTCAGGCTCCCCACGGACCTGGCCGCCCGCTATGGCGGCGAAGAGTTTGCCGTGGTGTTGCCGGGCACCGACTATGTCGGCGCGTTTCTCCTGGGGGAAACCATTCGGCGTGCGGTGCAGCAACTCGCTATCGGTCACGCTGACGGGGTCGAGGATGTGGTGACGGTCAGTCTCGGCGTCGCCGCCTTCGACCCGGCCTCCCAGACCCAGCCCGATGACCTGATGAGCGCGGCAGACAAGGCGCTGCACGTGGCCAAGGCCAGCGGTCGGAACATGAGCGTCATCGCCAACTAGGCTTCAACGGTTACCGGCTTTCCAGCGCTGGTACAGGCGAGCGTAGACCGCCAGGTTGATCGCCAGCACCACGGCACCCAAGCCAAGCTGCACGCTCGGGGTCAGCCCGGCGGGGTAGATCACCGGCCAGATGTAATGCTCGATGAAACCCCCGCCATAGCCGGTCTGCCCGGCCGCGTGGCGCATGCGGTTTTCCCAGTCGGTCAGCGGGCAGATCAAGTGGAACATTTCCACCGCCACTCCCCACGCCGCTGCCGGCAGGTGCAGCAGGGCCAGGCGCGGCCACTTGAGCACCAGCAACCCGCCCAACAGCACAAACACGATGAACAGCAGGTGAAACAGCAGCAGCGCGTCGGCAGCGAGGCGAAACAGCATGCCGATTAACCGCCGGAGCCAGGCGCGCCGAAATCGGCAAATTCAGCCCGATTGCGCCCCTGGTGCTTGGCCTTGTACAGCAGTTTGTCTACCTGTTCGACGAACGCCAGCGCCGTTTCCTGCAACGGCGCGGTGGTCGTGCCGACGCCCAGGCTCAGGCTGAGCACGGCCGACACGGCGGAAAATTCATGGGCGATCTGCTGCTGGCGGATCAGATGCAGGCACTTGTTCGCCACTCGCCTGGCCGATTCGGCATCGGTTTCCGGCAGCAGCCAGATGAACTCTTCGCCGCCGATCCGCGCGATGAAGTCCCGTGGCCGGTTGGCGGCCAGTGACAGGGTCTTGGCCACCTGGCGCAGGCATTCGTCGCCCTTGATGTGGCCGTAGTGGTCGTTGTACTGCTTGAAATAGTCGATATCCAGAATGATCAGTGACAACGCCAGCCCGGTGCGCTGGGCGTGGGCCCACTCGCGTTCGAGCACGGTGTCGAACATGCGCCGGTTGGCGATGCCGGTCAGGCCGTCCTGAAAGGAGTATTCCTCGAGTTGCTTTTGCAGGCGCAGCAGGTGTTCTTCGGTTTTCTTGCGCTCGCTGATGTCGAACATGAAACCGACCAGCGCCTCCACTTCGCCGTCCTTGCGCACCACGTGCACGACATCGCGAATCCACACGTAATCGCCGGTGCTGGTCAACGCCCGGTAATCGGCTTCGTGGTCCACCCCGGCACGCGATTGCGAGACACAGAACTCGACCACGTAGTTGCGATCGTCGGGGTGCATGCGCTCGACCCAGTCATCGACCGACACCCAGCTGTCCTGCTGCCAGCCCAGCAGGCTTTCGATCTGCGGGCCAATGTAGCTGAAGGTCATGGTGTTCCAGTCGATACGCCACGGGATGGCCTTGGTCGATTCAAGCAGGGTACGGTAAACGTCACTGTCGATTGCACTCATGGCGGGCTCCATGGAAAAGGGCGGTGCCATGTTGCCATTACGCGGGTGAATCCAGCCAGTACCCGATGAGTGGCAAATATGCGCAAGATTGTTCAAGCCATCGGCGCGGGTTGCTGGCACAGTCTGGAGTCTTTCCCCCGGTTGCAGAGCGTTATGTCCAATTCACACCTGCCACGCAGCGCCTTCTTGCGTGGCGCCGTGGCGATCATGCCGTTGTCCCTGGCCACCGCGCCCTGGGGGCTGCTGGCCGGCTCCATGGCCATCGAAGCCAATCTCACCCCCCTGCAAGGCCAGGGCCTGTCGAGCATCGTGTTCGCCGGGGCGGCGCAACTGGTCGCCATTGGCATGCTCAAGGGCGGGGCCGGGGTGTTTTCCATCCTGCTGACCACGTTGCTGCTGACTTCGCAGCATCTGTTGTACGGCATGAGCATGCGCTCGGTGATCTCACCGTTGCCGGGGCGCTGGCGCGTGGGCCTGGGCTTTCTGCTCACCGACGAGTTGTTCGCCCTGACCAGCCAGCACGACAAACAGCAGTTCGACCGCTGGTACGCCTTGGGCGTGGGCCTGACGTTCTACATCGCCTGGAACCTCTTCACCCTCGCCGGCATCGTGCTGGGCAGCAGCATTCCGGGGCTGGAGCACCTGGGGCTGGATTTCTCCATCGCCGCCACTTTCATTGCGCTGATCACGCCGGTGGTACGCAACGTGCCGACGGTGGTCTGCGTGGCGGTGTCGCTGTTCTGCTCGGTGCTGTTCAGTTATTGGCAGTGGGGTTCGGCGCTGGTGCTGTCGGGCCTGGCCGGCATGACTGCGGGTTTTGTCTGCAATAAATTCCAGGGGGCACGCGCATGATGGTCTGGGCAGTGATTTTCGGCATGGGCATCCTGGTATTCCTCAACCGCTACGTGTTCCTCGAACCGCGCCTGCCGTTGCGCCTGAGCAGCAATGCCCGGCAGTTTCTCGGCTTCGCCGTGCCCGGCATGCTCACGGCCATCTGCGGGCCGATCGTGTTCATGCCCGACAAGCAGCTGAACCTGCAATGGGACAACCCCTACCTGCTCAGCTCGCTGGTGGCTGTGGGGCTGGTGCTTTACACGCGCAACACCTTGCTGAGCATGCTGTTGAGCATGGGCTTTTTCTTTTTGCTGCGTTGGTTGCTGTAAATCAGGGAAAGCGAATCTGTTCTACGCTTAAAGTTGATGACCGATCACTTGGGAGGGAGGTGAACATGGCGACTGAACGCAAGGATTCGACGCTGGATGAAGAGGTTGACGAGCCTTCCGAGGAAGAGCTTGAGCGTGAGCGGCACCAGATTCAGGACTGGAAAAAAGATCGCGGTCGAGAGCTCTCTGATCTCGATGAAGAGCGGCCGTTGAAGCCTTGATGGGCTGAATCTACCTGCACATGCCCTCCTGTGGGAGCGAGCCTGCTCGCGATGGCGTAGCAACATTCAACATCAATGTTGACTGACACTCAGCCATCGCGAGCAGGCTCGCTCCCACAAGGGGTAATGCCAACAGGGGTCAATGCCCAGAGGCGGTAACGTCAAACGTCGTCCAGTTGCACCACATCCGGATGCGCCGCGCGATAGCCCAGCATCCTGTCGATCCAGGCATTCAACTCGTTAACCCTTACCCGGTGCCCGCCCGGGTAGCGTTTGAGCGTTAAACGCAGGGTTTTGTCGATCTCTGCAACTGCATGCAGGTTTCGGGTCTTTATGTATTGTTCGATAAAACAGTCAAGTCGATAGAGTTCGGTCTGGGAACGATAAACGCACTCCAGACCGACGACTTGATCCATTGAAAAATCGTCGCTCATTCAATTCTCTGCAAGGCTTGATGTAGAAGGGATTTCCTTATTTTTTGACTCTGCGGTCATCTGGCGACTGCCAGTGGAAATGGTCGCGCATGTTAGTTGTAGTTGTCGGTAATGTATCTACGATGTCTGGATTGTCTGACAGGCGGTTAAACGTTTGCGGGGGTATTTCTGCAAGAGTGTTTCTTTAATGAAACACTCTTTTCGAAGTTGAGAAAGTTGATCTTTGCAGGCGACTGTTAAATCTGACTGTCTGAGCGGCGATATTGACAAGTTGCCCACTCGACACGCCGTCTTAAATGACATGCGCCCGCTGCAACTCGGTCAGTGACCGGGCCTTGAGTTGTGCCAGCAACGGGTCGCGGCGGTCACGGGGATGGGCCAGTTGCACACCCAGCTCCTGGCGAATGCTGCTGGGGCGGTTGTCCATGACCAGCACCCGATCGCTCAGGTACAGCGCTTCATCGACATCATGGGTCACCAGCAGCAGGGCGATGGCGTGGTGCTCGGCCAGTTGCAGCAACAGGTCCTGCAACTTCATGCGGGTGAAGGCATCCACCGCGCTGAAGGGTTCGTCGAGCAGCAGCACGTCGGGCCGCGAGTACAAGCCACGGGCGATGGCCACCCGTTGCGCCATGCCACCCGACAGCGCCTTGGGCAAGGCGTCGGCAAAACCGCTCAAGCCCACCTCGTCGATCAATTGGTGGACCCAGGCCTTGTCGTAGTGGCCATCGGCACTGAAGCCGATGTTCTGCTCCACGGTCAGCCATGGCATCAGCCGCGGTTCCTGGAACACGAAGGCAACTTCGCCGGCGTTGCTGCGCAGTTCACCGTGGAAGTCCTTTTCCAGCCCGGCGATGATGCGTAGCAGGGTACTTTTGCCGCAGCCGCTGGGGCCCAGCAGGCTCACGGTCTCGCGGGGTTGCAGTTGCAAGTGGATGTTTTGCAGCACGGTGGTGGTGGCGAAGGTCTTGCGTTCGACGCGTATGTCCAGCAGGTGTTCGGTCATGGTTCAGTCCTCTGCCCGGTGGCCGTTGAAGGTGTCGCGCCAGGTCAGCAGGCGTTGCTCGAGGGCGGCCAGCAGGCCGTCGCTGAGTTTGCCCAGCAGCGCCAGCACGATGATCGCCGCGAGCACGATGTCCGGGCGCGAGGTTTCGCGACCGTCGCTGAGCAGGTAGCCCAGGCCACGGGTGGCGGCGATCAGTTCGGCCGCCACCAGGAACATCCACGCCAGGCTCAGGCCACTGCGCAAGCCGGTGAACAGGCCGGGCAGGGCGGCGGGCAAGAGGATGCGGCGGACCAGGCGCAGGTGGCTGAAACCGTACATCTGCCCGACTTCCACCAGCTTGCGGTCGATGTTGCGGATCGCCGCGACACCATTGAGGTACACCGGGAAGAAGGCACCGATGGCGATCAGGACGATCTTCGAGGTCTCGTCGATGCCCAGCCACAACAGCAGCAGCGGCACCCAGGCCAGGCTCGGGATCGAGCGCAGGCCGGCGAAGGTCGGTTCCAGCCAGGCTTCGGCCTCGCGGCTCAGGCCCACCCAGGCGGCGAACACCAGGGCCAGGCTGGCGCCGATGGCAAAGCCCAGCAGCACGCGCGCCAGGCTGGCGCTGATGTGCTTCCACAGCGGGCCTTCAGCCAGATCGCCCAGGGTCAGGGCGATTTCACTGGGGGCCGGCATCTGGTAGGACGGCAGCCAGCCGATGCGGACGATGAATTCCAGCACCAGCAGGATCAGCACCGGCAGGGCCAGGCCCTTGAGGCGCAGGCGCCAGGCGTTGCTCAAGGCCAGCGTGGTGCCGCGAGGGGTGGGCAGTTCCAGGGTTTTACTTTTACTGGTCATTGGCTTCTCCGGTGACGACGAATCCGCGCCGGGCGCGGATTCGGTCTTGGGCGATATTTACTGGCGAGCCACGGTCTGCCTGGAACCGGTGTCGATCAACTGGTCGATGACCTGATCGACATTCACCCCACGGCGCACCAGCTCTTCGGACACCAGGATCGGCGCGGCGGCCTTGGAGGCGAGCACGTCCTTGGCGGTCAGGTGCGGGTTGGCGAGGTCGGTACGCGACAGTTGCAGCTTGGCCACGTCCAGCGGCAGGCCGGATTCGCTGGCGAGCAGTTTGGCCAGCTCATCCGGGTTTTTCACCGACCACTCACGGGCCTGTTCGTAGGCCTTGAGCACCGTTTCGATGGCCTGCGGGTGCTCTTTTGCATAACGCTCGGTCACGCTGACCACGCCGTAGCTGTTGAAATCGGTGTTGCGGTACAGCAGGCGCGAACCGGCTTGCACTTCGCTGGCGGCCATGTGCGGGTCGAGGCCGGCCCAGGCGTCCACATCACCTTTTTCCAGGGCGGTGCGGCCGTCCGGGTGCTGCAGGTGCACCAGTTCCACGTCGTCTTTTTTCAGGCCGGCCTGTTGCAGGGCGCGTAGGGTGAACAGGTACGGGTCGGTGCCCTTGGTGGCGGCGATTTTCTTGCCCTTGAGGTCGGCGACGGTCTGGTAGGGCGAGTCCTTGCGCACCACCAGGGCGGTCCATTCGGCGCGGCTGTAGACGTACACCGATTTGATCGGGCTGCCATTGGCGCGGCTGAGCACGGCGGCCAGGCTGGCCGAGGAAGCGAAGTCGACGCCGCCGCTGTTGAGGTATTCCAGCGAGCGGTTGCTGCCCTGGCTCAACACCCAGGTGACCTTGCTCTGGGGCAGGGCCTTTTCCAGGTAGCCCAGATGCTTGAGCGCCAGGCTCACCGGCGAATAATAGGCGTAGTCCAGGCGCACTTCCGCGGGTGGCGTTTCGGCGGCCTGCGCTACGGGTTGCAGGCTGAATAGCAGGGCACAGGCGCTCAGTAGCGACCTGACGAGGGGGAAACGGAAGGTGGAATGCATCGCGATGGCTCCTGGCTTTATATTTCTGAAAGTTTGTTTTGTGTGAAATTTCCTGTCTGAATGGAATATTGCAGGCGCTGTGCCATGTCGGCGCAACCCACGCTGGCAGGGCGTTGGCGGCCATTTTCCGGGGGAAGTGATGTTGCCGGGCGAACACCGTGTCGAGCTGCTGTTGCTGGGGCAACAGTTGCGGCGGGCAGCAGCGGAACCAAAGCCCGTGTACCCTGATCCAACCGCGCGCCGTCCACCCGTGCGGTCCCAAGGTCTGGAAGCCATCAATGAAACCGCTGTCGAAAATTCTCTGCCTATTCGCCATTGCCGTCGGGCTGGCCGGGTGCATTGCCGCCCCCATCGAAATGACCCCGCAAACCGAACAGCATCTGCGTGAACAGGCGCCGATCCGCTTTCTGCTGACCTTCGACGATGGCCCCAGTGCCTCGAGCTTCTGGAACCCGAGCATGACCGTGCTCGACAGCCTGGCCAGCAACCCGGTGCAGCCCAACCTCAAGGCGGTGTTTTTCGTGCAGACTGGCGCGCCACGGGCCGGCGACAGCGACATCGGCCGCGAGGTGATGCGCCGCGAACACGCCGAGGGGCAGATCCTCGGTTTCCACACCGCCACCCACTGGCACACCAATCACCGCTCCCTGAGCCCCGAGGAGCTGGAACAGTCACTGAGCAAGGGCAGTGCCGACATTGCCGCGATCACCGGCGCGGCGCCGACCCTGGTGCGCCCGCCATTCTGGAACTACGACAAACGGGTATTCGCCGCCTATCAGCGTCACGGCCTCAGTGTGTTGCTGACCGACCTGAGCGCCAATGACGGCAAGATCTGGGGCTTCAATGCCAGCCCGCGGCGGCGCGCGCATTTCCTGCGCTCGATGTCCGAAGTGCGCGAGCGCATCGCCCTGGGTGAGTTGCCGACCGTCGATGGAGTGATCCCGGTGGTGGTGACCTTCCACGACCTCAATCGCTACAGCGCCCGGCACGCCCGCGAGTACCTGCAAATCCTCCTCGACAGCGCCCAGGCGACCGGCGTCAAGGTGGACGCCAAGCCGTTCTACGACGATCAGGCGCAGTTACAGCGGGCGGCCATGGCCCGCACCGTGCGGGACAGCTCACAGGCGGTGAAGTTGCCGGGGATCTGGAACTGGATCTGGGACAGCGACAGCCATTGAGGTCAGCGCGCCGGTTGTAGCTGCTCGATCATCCGCAGGCAGTGATTCAAGCCCGGCGACACATCACCGACGCGGCGGCTGAGGATGATCGGCGAGGTCGCGTTGTCTTCCAGCAGCGGCGTGAAGCCGATGTCGTCGCGGTGCAGCAGTTGCACCGAGGCGGGCACCAGGGTCACGCCGATGCCCGCACCCACCAGGCCGATGGCGGTTTGCAGTTCGTTGGTCCATTGCGCCACGTGGATGCTCACGCCCTGGGATTCGAACAGCGCAATGACATGGTCGGCGTAACTGGGGCGCGGATTGCCGGGGTAGAGCACGAAGGGCTCCTTGGCCAGCTCGCGCAGGCTGATGGGCGCGGCCAGCAGCGGATGGCCGGCGGGCAGGGCAGCGACCAGGCGGTCTTCGGTGAGGACGGTCTGGATGATCGCCGGGTCGTCGATGCGGATACGCCCGAAGCCGATGTCGATGCGCCCGGCCTTGAGCGCCTGCACCTGTTGCAGGGTGGTCATTTCCGACAAGCCGAGTTCCAGCTCCAGCGGTTCGCCGCTGCGCAGGCGGCGGATCAGCTCGGGTAATACGCCGTACAGGGTCGACGGCGCAAAACCGATGCCCAGCCAGGTCTTTTCCCCCAGGCCAATGCGCCGTGTGTTGTCGCAGACCTTGGCCAGTTGTTCGAGCAGCGCCGTTGAGTGTTCGTGGAAAAACCGCCCGGCGTCGGTCAGCTTCAGCGGTCGGCCACGTTCGAGCAGCAACACGCCCAACTCGTCTTCCAGTTGCTGGATCTGCCGGCTCAACGGCGGCTGGGCGATGTGCAACAGCTCGGCGGCGCGGGTGAAGTTGAGCGTTTGGGCCAGCACCTGGAAATAGCGCAGGTGACGCAGTTCCATGGGACCTCCGGAGGAATGTGTTTGGGCATACCTATAAGGTATCAAGCCAGACCAATTCTATATTGGCCTCAGGAAAAAAGCCGTACCAGAATCGGTTCCAGAACTTTAAGAACCTGACGGGTATTGAAATGCTTTTATCTGCCATTGAGTCGATCGAGACGATCATCGTCGACCTGCCGACCATCCGCCCGCACAAGCTGGCCATGCACACCATGCAGAACCAGACCCTGGTGATCATCCGCGTGCGTTGCGCCGACGGCATCGAAGGCATCGGCGAGTCCACCACCATCGGTGGCCTGGCCTACGGCAACGAAAGCCCGGACAGCATCAAGACCAACATCGACACACATTTCGCACCGTTGTTGATTGGCCAGGACAGCGCCAACGTCAACGCGGCGATGTTGCGCCTGGAGCGCAGCATCCGTGGCAATACCTTCGCCAAGTCCGGCATCGAAACCGCGCTGCTCGACGCCCAGGGCAAACGCCTGGGCCTGCCGGTCAGCGAGCTGCTCGGTGGCCGCGTGCGTGACGCGCTGCCGGTGGCCTGGACCCTGGCCAGCGGCGACACCGCCAAGGACATCGCCGAAGCCGAGAAAATGCTCGACCTGCGCCGCCACCGCATCTTCAAGCTGAAAATCGGTGCCGGTGAAGTCAACCGCGACCTGGCCCACGTCATCGCCATCAAGAAGGCCCTGGGCGACCGCGCCAGCGTGCGCGTCGACGTCAACCAGGCCTGGGACGAAGCAGTGGCGCTGCGCGCTTGCCGGGTGCTGGGCAGCAACGGCATCGACCTGATCGAGCAGCCGATCTCGCGCAACAACCGCGCCGGCATGGCCCGTCTCAACGCCGTGAGCCCGGCACCGATCATGGCCGACGAGTCCATCGAGTGCGTGGAAGATGCCTTCAACCTGGCCCGCGAAGGCGCGGCCTCGGTGTTCGCCCTGAAAATCGCCAAGAACGGTGGCCCGCGTGCTGTGTTGCGCACCGCAGCCATCGCCGAATCGGCCGGCATCGCCCTGTACGGCGGCACCATGCTCGAAGGTGGCCTGGGCACCGTGGCCTCGGCCCATGCCTTCGTCACCCTGAACAAACTGGCGTGGGACACCGAACTGTTCGGCCCGCTGCTGCTGACCGAAGACATTCTCAGTGAACCGCTGGTGTACCGCGATTTCGAGCTGCACGTGCCGAAGACGCCGGGTCTGGGCCTGAGCCTGGATGAAGAACGCCTGGCGTTTTTCCGCCGCGACAAGACCATTCATTCAGCCTGAGGAGAGCATTATGCTGTTCCACGTAAAGATGACCGTGAATCTGCCGGTCGACATGAACCCCGAAGCGGCCGCCAAACTCAAGGCCGACGAAAAGGCCCTGGCCCAGCGCCTGCAAGAGCAGGGCAAGTGGCGCCACCTGTGGCGTATCGCCGGCCATTACGCCAACTACAGCGTGTTCGATGTCGACAGCGTCCAGGAACTGCATGATCTGTTGATGCAATTGCCGCTGTTCCCGTACATGGCCATCGAAGTCGATGCGTTGTGCCGCCATCCTTCTTCGATTCGTGACGACGACCGCTGAGCCCAGCCTGCTCAGCCAGCTACGCCCATAATTACAAGATGAGGAACCCCCATGAACGTCAAGATTTCCCACACTGCCCACGCCCAGAAATTTCTCGAAGACGCCAGCGGCCTGCTCAATGACGCCGGCAACCCGCGGGTCAAGGCGCTGATCTATCGTATCCTGCGCGACTCGGTGAACATCATCGAAGACCTCGCCGTGACCCCGGAAGAATTCTGGAAAGCGGTCAACTACCTCAACGTGCTGGGTGCACGCCAGGAAGCCGGGCTGGTGGTGGCCGGGCTGGGCCTGGAACATTACCTGGACATGCTGATGGACGCCGAAGACGAGCAGGCCGGCAAGTCCGGCGGCACCCCGCGCACCATCGAAGGCCCGCTGTACGTGGCCGGTGCGCCGCTGTCCGAGGGTGAGGCGCGCCTGGACGATGGCGTCGATCCGGGGGTGACCCTGTTCATGCAGGGCCGGGTGTTCAACACCGCCGGCGAACCGCTGGCCGGCGCGGTCGTCGACGTCTGGCACGCCAACACTGGCGGCACTTACTCGTACTTCGACACCACGCAATCGGAATTCAACCTGCGTCGCCGTATCGTCACCGATGCCGAGGGTCGTTATCGTTTCCGCAGCATCGTGCCGTCGGGCTACGGCTGCCCGCCGGACGGTCCGACCCAGCAACTGCTCGACCAGTTGGGCCGCCACGGCCAGCGCCCGGCGCACATTCACTTCTTCATTTCGGCGCCGGACCATCGCCACCTGACTACCCAGATCAACCTCGATGGCGACCAGTACCTGCACGACGATTTCGCCTACGCCACCCGCGACGAGCTGATCGCACAGATCACCTTCAGCGAAGACCCGGCGCGGGCAGCGGCGCACGGCGTCAGCGGGCGGTTTGCCGAGATCGACTTCGACTTCACCCTGCAATCCTCGGCGCAACCGCAAGAGCAGCAGCGGCATGAGCGGGTGCGTGCCCTCGAAGATTGATGGTGTAGCTGATGGTCTCATCGCGGGCAAGCCCGCTCCTACAGTGGACCGGTGTGAACACGGAACGCCCCTGTAGGAGCGGGCTTGCCCGCGATGAGGCCATATCAGCCACCGATCAGCCCACTGACACACCACCACCCCCATTGCCCTAGAATCAACCCCATAACAACAACCAGAGTGCCCGATGATGCAAGCGCAACTACTCAGTCAGCGCAGCGCCGTGTTCGACCATGCCGACCCGTACGCGGTGTCCGGCTACGTCAACCAGCACGTCGGCAACCATTGCATCCTCATGCCCCGCAGCGGGCGGCCGCTGGCCAATCTCAACCACCGCAAATTCGCCAGCCTGGACCTGTGCCGCATCAGCTACGGCGCCAGTGTGCGGGTCACCTCCGGCGCGCTCGACAGCGTCTATCACCTGCAAGTGCTGTTGCGGGGCAACTGCCTGTGGCGCGGTCACGGCCAGGAGCATTATTTCGCCCCGGGCGAGCTGCTGTTGATCAACCCCGACGACCCGGTGGACCTGACGTACTCCGACGACTGCGAAAAATTCATCCTCAAAGTGCCGACCGCGCTGCTCGAATCGGTGTGCGACGAGCAGCGCTGGCGGTATCCGGGGCAGGGCGTGCGGTTCGTCGAGAACCGCTACCAGCTCGACACACTGGAAGGGTTTGTCGGCCTGCTGGCGATGATCTGCCAGGAAGCCGAAGCCAGCCAGCCGATGCCCAGGGTGCAAGAGCACTACGCGCAGATCATCGTCAGCAAGATGCTTGGCCTGATGCGCACCAACGTCAGCCGCGGCGACATCGACGCCCACACCGCCAGCTTCGACGCCATCGCCGACTACATCGCCCGGCACTTGAAGCACGACCTCGACAGCGAAGCGCTGGCACGCCAGGCGCACATGAGCGTGCGTTCGCTGTACGGCCTGTTCGAGCGCAACGCCGCCACCACGCCGAAAAACTACATCCGCCAAATGCGCCTGGAGCGCATCCACGCCTGCCTGAGTGACCCGACCTGCAACGTGCGCAACGTCACCGAAGTGGCGATGGACTACGGCTTCCTGCACCTGGGCCGGTTCGCCGACAGCTACCGCAAACAGTTCGGCGAATTGCCGTCCGACACCCTCAAGCGCCGTTGAACAACGACCCTGCACAAAACGGATAAAGGTCTGCACCCCGCGGATAGTCCACCCCATTGCCCCGTCCTAGCATGACCCTGCCTGAACAATAACAATGGAGGCGGCGGCCATGACCCTGCGACCCGAATACCTTCACGCCTTGCTGGAAGACGACCCCGAACAAGGCGTTTATCGCTGCAAGCGCGAGATGTTCACCGACCCGCGCCTGTTCGACCTGGAGATGCAGCACATCTTCGAAGGCAACTGGCTGTACCTGGCGCACGAAAGCCAGATCCCCAACGTCAACGATTTCTACACCACCACGATGGGGCGCCAGTCGATCTTCATCGCGCGCAACAAGGACGGGGTGCTCAATGCCTTCATCAACGCCTGCAGCCATCGCGGCGCGACCCTGTGCCGGCACAAGTCCGGCAACAAAAGCTCCTACACCTGCCCGTTCCACGGCTGGACGTTCAACAACTCCGGCAAGCTGCTCAAGGTCAAGGACCCGGCCAACGCCGGCTACCCGTCGAGCTTCAACTGCGAAGGCTCCCACGACCTGACCCGCGTCGCGCGTTTCGAATCCTACCGGGGCTTCCTGTTCGGCAGCCTCAAGGCCGATGTGCCACCGCTGGTGGAGCACCTCGGTGAGTCGGCGAAGATCATCGACATGATCGTCGACCAGTCCGCCGATGGCCTGGAAGTGCTGCGCGGCTCCTCCAGCTACATCTACGAAGGCAACTGGAAACTCACCGCGGAGAACGGCGCCGACGGTTACCACGTCAGCTCCGTGCACTGGAACTACGCCGCCACCCAGAACCAGCGCAAGCAGCGCGAGGCCGGCGACAGCAACCCGACCATGAGCGCCGGCAGCTGGGCCAAGCAGGGTGGCGGTTTCTACTCCTTCGACAAGGGCCACATGCTGCTCTGGACCCGTTGGGCCAACCCCGAGGATCGCCCGCTGTACGAGCGTCGCGATGAGCTGGCGCAAGACTTCGGCCAGGCGCGCGCCGACTGGATGATCGAGAACTCGCGCAACCTGTGCCTGTACCCCAACGTGTACCTGATGGACCAGTTCAGCTCGCAGATCCGCATCGCCCGGCCGATCTCGGTGGACCGCACGGAAATCACCATCTACTGCATCGCGCCCAAGGGCGAGAGCGACCATGCCCGGGCCAGCCGCATTCGTCAGTACGAGGACTTCTTCAACGTCAGCGGCATGGCCACGCCGGACGATCTGGAAGAATTCCGCTCCTGCCAGACCAGCTACCAGGGCAGCGTCACCACCTGGAACGACATGTCTCGTGGCGCGGAACACTGGATCGAAGGCGCCGACGAGGCGGCGAAGGAAATCGACCTGCACCCGCTGCTCAGTGGCGTGCGCACCGAGGACGAAGGACTGTTCGTGCTGCAACACAAATACTGGCAGCAGACCATGCTCAAGGCGTTGGCCGCCGAGCAGTCGCAACGGATCGCCGTGGAGGATGTGCAATGAACATTTCCTACGACAGCGTGCGCGATTTTCTCTACCGCGAAGCCCGTTATCTCGATGATCGGCAATGGGACGAATGGCTGGAACTGTACGCCGCCGACGCAACGTTCTGGATGCCATCCTGGGATGACAACGACGAGTTGACCGAAGACCCGCAGCGGGAAATCTCGCTGATCTGGTACGGCAACCGCACCGGCCTTGAAGACCGCATCTTCCGCATCAAGACCGAGCGCTCCAGCGCCAGCGTGCCGGACACCCGCACCTCGCACAACATCAGCAACATCGAGCTGCTGGAACAGGCCGACGGCCTGTGCAAGGTGCGCTGCAACTGGCACACCCTGAGCTTTCGCTACAAGACCGTCGACAGCTACTTCGGCAGCAGCTTCTACACCCTCGACATGCGCGGCGAAAACCCGCTGATCAGGGCCAAGAAAGTGATCCTGAAGAACGATTACGTTCGCCAGGTCATTGATGTTTATCACTTGTGAGGGCGACGTCATGACTCATTCCATCGCATTGAATTTCGAAGACGGCGTCACCCGTTTCATCGACGCCGCTGCCGGCGAAACCGTGGCCGATGCCGCCTATCGCCAGGGCATCAACATTCCGCTGGACTGCCGCGACGGCGCCTGCGGCACCTGCAAGTGTTTTGCCGAGGCCGGCCGCTATGACCTGGGCGAGGACTACATCGAAGACGCCCTCAGCGCCGAAGAGGCCGAGAAGGGCTTCGTGCTGACCTGCCAGATGCGCGCGCAGAGCGATTGCGTGGTGCGGGTGCCGACGTCTTCCGAGGTCTGCCGCACTCGCCAGGCCAGTTTCGAGGCGACCATCAGCGCCGTGCGCCAGTTGTCCGACAGCACCATCGCTTTGTCGATCAAGGGCGAGGCCCTGAGCAAACTGGCGTTCCTGCCGGGGCAGTACGTGAACCTCGGGGTACCCGGCAGCGAACAGAGCCGCGCCTACTCGTTCAGCTCGTTGCAGCGCGACGGCGAAGTGAGTTTCCTGATCCGCAACGTACCGGGCGGCCTGATGAGCAGCTTCCTCACCGGCATGGCCAAGGCCGGCGACCACATGCGCCTGGCCGGCCCCCTGGGCAGCTTTTACCTGCGCGACATTCGCCGGCCGTTGCTGCTGTTGGCCGGTGGCACGGGCCTGGCGCCGTTCACCGCGATGCTGGAGAAAATCGCCGAGCAGGGCAGTGTTCATCCGTTGCACCTGATCTACGGCGTGACCCACGACTCGGACCTGGTGGAACTCGATCGCCTGCAAGCCTTCGCCGCGCGCATCCCCAACTTCACCTACAGCACCTGCGTGGCCAGCCCCGACAGTGCGCATCCGCTCAAGGGCTACGTGACCCAGCACATCGAACCCGGTCACCTCAATGACGGCGACGTCGACGTCTACCTGTGCGGCCCGCCGCCGATGGTCGAGGCGGTGAGCAAATACATCGGCGAGCAGGGCATCACCCCGGCGAACTTCTACTACGAGAAGTTCGCGGCCAGCGCGGCGTAACTGAACCGCCCCAACCCCCTGTAGGAGCGAGCTTGCTCGCGATGGCGGTGGACCAGCCAACATCAATGTCGCTGACCCACCGCACCCCCTGTAGGAGCGAGCTTGCTCGCGAAAGCGGTGGCCCAGTCAACATCAATGTCGCTGACCCACCGCACCCCCTGTAGGAGCGAGCATGCTCGCGATAGCGGTGGACCAGTCAACATTGATATCGCCTGACCCACCGCTTTCGCGAGCAAGCCCGCTCCCACAGTTGACCGTGTCGAATTTGAAGTTTGTGGGAGTACACATGAACCGTTTCCAAGAAAAAGTCGCGTTGATCACCGGCGCCGCCCAGGGCATCGGTCGCCGGGTCGCCGAACGCATGGCCGCAGAAGGCGCCCGCCTGATCCTGGTGGACCGCTCCGATCTGGTATTCGAGGTGCAACAGCAACTGGCCGCCCGGTGCCAGGTGCTGGCCCTGACCGCCGACCTCGAACAATACGAGGAATGCAGCCGCGTCATGCAAACCGCCGTCGAGCGTTTCGGCCGGCTCGATGTGCTGGTGAACAACGTCGGCGGCACCATCTGGGCCAAGCCGTTCGAGCACTACCAGGCGCCGCAGATCGAGGCCGAGGTGCGGCGTTCGCTGTTCCCCACCCTGTGGTGTTGCCACGCGGCGCTGCCGTTCATGCTGGAGCAGGGCAGCGGGGCGATCGTCAATGTGTCGTCCATCGCCACCCGCAGTGTCAACCGGGTGCCGTACGGCGCGGCGAAGGGCGGAGTCAATGCGTTGACCGCGTGCCTGGCGTTCGAAACCGCCGGGCGCGGGGTGCGGGTCAATGCCACGGCGCCGGGCGGCACCGAAGCGCCGCCACGGGTGATCCCGCGCAACAGCGCCGAGCAAAGCGCGCAGGAAAAGATCTGGTACCAGCAGATCGTCGACCAGACCCTGGACAGCAGCCTGATGAAGCGTTACGGCTCGTTGGATGAACAGGCGGGGGCGATTCTGTTTCTGGCCAGTGACGAGGCGTCGTATATCACCGGCGTGACCCTGCCGGTCGGCGGCGGCGATCTCGGGTGAATTACAGGCGCCGCTGGAACGCCTTGACGATTTTCAGCGTGGCCTCGCTGGTGTCCAGGTTCTGCACGGCGTTCAGCGGGTACCACTGGCAGTCGAAGATTTCATTCAGTGGGCGCGCTTCATCCAAGTTCAACACCGACGCCTCGAACACGTGGTGTCGGGTGTTGCCGGCTTCGAGCTGCATCATGTACAGCACATCATCGACGGCCAGGCCGGTTTCTTCCTGCAGTTCACGCGCGGCCGCCCCGGCGTGGGTCTCGCCACACTCGACCTTTCCACCGGGCAGGGTCCAGCGACTCCTGGGCTTGCGCACCAGAAGAATGTGCTGATCCCGCTCGCAAATGACGGTTGCGCGTACTTTCATGTGTTACCTGATAGCCCTTAGCCACGTTTTTGTAATAAAAATGCAATATCCAGGCCGAGGCCCGTTTTCCGGGGCTTGTAGGGGTTTTGAGGTGCGCCTTTGCTGAAAAGTGCGATCGAATGTTGGATTTCTGACACGACGTCTGGTCGATAAGGGGGCGGGAACTGGGTGTAAGGTAGGCGGGTCAGTTCAGAAAGACGCGACAGAAACGGAGGTGGCTTATGAGCGTTCCGATGCTGAACAAGATGCACATGAACGGCTATGACGTGGTCAGCGTGAACAACGGCCCTTGGCGGGTCTGTACCCAGTGCGACCGGCTGGGGGCCTTTGACAGCCGGGAAGAGGCGCTGGCGTTTGCGGCGTCGTTGCCGGGGTACAAGGCGCGTTCGAAGAAAAATCAGTGACCCGTGACTCTGTAGGAGCGAGCTTGCTCGCGATGCGACCTATCTGCCGACATACCATTGCCTGACACAACGCATCGCGAGCAAGCTCGCTCCTACAGGTATCAGGTATCAGGTATCAGCCGGCGCTCGGTTTGTTGCGGCTGATTACCTTCGCCTTCACTTCCTCGGCGTACCCCGCCAATCGTTGTTCATCGCCCTGAAACAGGTCACACAGCCGATGCACGGCCTGGGCATCCACGTCGTTGCCGGATTGGCGCAGCTGTTCAGCCAGGCGCAGCAGCTCGACCGCTGACCATCGCAGGTCCGAGGCGATGCTTTGCAAATCCCGCCGCAGTTCGTTTTCGGATTCGTTGAGCCACATGACGATCTCCCAAAAATTCTGGCTACGAAATTTTAGTCCCTATTCCCCTGTCCAAGAGCTACATTTTCTTTTTTCAGATAAGGATGCGCGATGCGGACATTGATGACGGCAATGGTGATGGGGATGTTGGCGGGGTGTTCGTTGCCGGCCTCCGTGGTGCCGGGCGAACCGAACTTCAGCAAATACAGTGCGAAACCGCCCAAGGAGCTGGCTGCCTGCGTTTTACCGGCGTGGCAGAAGGAAGTCTCCAAGACGACACAAACCGGGATCTCCAATGGATACCGGATCACCGCGCCGGGCATGATCAGCGCCGATGAAACGCTGGATATCGTCAAAAACAAGGACGGCAGCCGCGTTTCGCTGTATCAGGGGCCGCCCTGGGCCAAGTCCGGCGCGCTGCGTGAAGCGGTCCGCGACTGCTTGTGATGATCAGTCAGCGACTTCGGTCGCCGCGATGAGCTGAGCGCCGCCGCTCTTTTTGTCACGCCGCTCGTTGAGCCACTCCTCCACCTTGCCATTGAACTCGGCAGGGGATTTGCGTCCCACTCGCCTGGCCAGATCAAGAATGGTCTGCTGGGCGAGGGCTTCTTCCATGCGTTTTTGCGCAGTCAGCATCACGGCATGGATCGAACAGTGGCCTGCCACCGCCCAGTCGGGGGTGCAGCCATCGAAGAGGGCGCAGCGCCCGCGAATCTCTCGGCACTCGAAAATCTGTTTCTGCCCGTCGATGGCCGTGACGATATCCAGCACGCTGATCTCGTCGGAGGGCCGCGCCAGCTTGAACCCGCCTCGTACGCCTTCAGTGGCCTCCACCAGTTTTGCCTTGGCCAGTTTGGTGAAGATCTTCGCCAGATAATCCTGCGGTACGCCTTGCAGTTCCGCCAGGTCGCGCACGCTCGCCTCGCGGGAATCACCGCAATTGCCTACCAGAAAAATCAGGCAATGAATGCCGTACTCAACGCCCGCGCTGTAAAGAGACATAGCAATCTCCGACTAATGTTGTCGTAAATCTTACCAGTCGTACGCCCGGCAGGCAACGCGTGAGGCGACCGGCTGGCTCGTTTAAATCCTCGATGGCTGTCTGTCATGGGGCATTGATGGTTTTGATAGTGACTATCTATAAAAACCGATTGCTTTCGATAACTAGGATCAATACAGTCGTAGTTGTTCGGTTGCGCTGGCAACCTTCGACCTTCTAATAATTCATTGATCGGCGTTCCCGAGGAGTTAAAGATGAAACAGCACATCCTGGTCATCGGTGCAGGTTTTGGTGGTTTGTGGACGGCTTTGGGCGCGACTCGCCTGTTCGACATTCATGGTCACAACGACGTCGAAGTCACCGTCCTGGCCCCACAGGCCGAGCTGCGGGTGCGTCCGCGCTTCTATGAGCCCAATGCCCATCAGTTGGCGGCGCCGATTGGCGAACTGCTCGACGCCGTTGGCGTGAACTTCATCAAGGGCTCTGCCGAAACCATCGACGTTGCGCAAAAACGCGTTGGCTACATTGATGCATCCGGTGCCAAACAGGTGTGCAGCTACGACAAACTCGTTCTGGCCACCGGCAGTCGCCTGGCCAACCCGTCGACCAGTGGCGTGGCCGAGCATGCGTTCGACGTTGATCAGATCGAACAGGCCGTACGCCTGGAAAACCACCTCAAATCCCTGGCCAATCTGCCGGAGAGCAAAGCGCGCAACACCGTCGTCGTGGCGGGCGGTGGTTTCACCGGGATCGAAACCGCGACCGAAATGACCGCACGCCTGCGTTCCATTCTTGGCGAACAAGCGGATATCGAAGTGATCATCGTCGACCGCGGCAGCCGGATCGGTGGGTCGATGGGCGAGGAAATCGCCGTTTCGATCGAGGAAGCCAGTATCGCGACGGGTGTGAAATGGCACTTGAAAGCGTCGGTGGATTCCGTGGATGCCAATGGTGTGAACCTCAGCGACGGCGAACGAATCGACGCCAAGACCGTGGTCTGGACCACGGGTGTGCGTGCGAGCTCGCTGACCGAGCAAATCCCTGCGGAACGTGATCACCTGGGCCGCCTGCACGTGGACAGCCATCTGAAAGTCATCGGCCAGGACGACATCTTCGCCACGGGCGATGTGGCGTATGCCGCCTCGGACGATATCGGCAACCACGCCCTGATGACCTGCCAGCACGCGATCATGCTGGGTCGTTACGCCGGCCATAACGTTGCCGCGCAGATCCTTGGCGTGGACGGTTTCCCCTACAGCCAGCCCAAGTACGTGACGTGCCTGGACCTCGGCGCCTGGGGCGCGGTGTACACCGAGGGTTGGGATCGCCAGGTCAAACTGGTCAAGCAGGAAGCCAAGGAACTGAAAACCCAGATCAACACCGTGTGGATCTACCCACCAGCGGCCAACCGCGAAGCGGCCTGGGCCGCCGCTGATCCGCTGATCCCGATCGCGTAATCACAACCCCCCCCCCTGTAGGAGCGAGCTTGCTCGCGATGGCGGTGGAACAGTCAACATCGATGTAGTTGACAAACCGCTATCGCGAGCAAGCTCGCTCCTACAGTGGCTTGTGCGTGTGAAATTAATCGTATAAATTTTCATGAAATTTAAATAACAAAATTTCATGAGCCCTCCGCATGTTCCAACAATCCACCCGGCACGTCGCCAGCTATTACGCCCACGCCTGCGCTGATCACCTGGTCGAGCGTGCCCCTCTGGAAGGTGAGCACGACACCGAAGTGTTGATCATCGGCGCCGGTTTCAGTGGCTTGCACACCGCATTGCGCCTGGCCCTGGCCGGCAAGCGTGTGACCCTGCTGGAGGCCAGTCGCGTGGCCTGGGCGGCATCGGGGCGTAACGGTGGTCAGGCGATTCTCGGTTGGTCGTGCGACATGCCGCCACTGGAGGCCGCGCTGGGTTACGAGCGGGCGCGGCGCTTGTGGGACGGCATGCGTTGGGCCGCCCAGGAATTGCGTGCCTTGCCGGCGCGACATGATTTCGACTGTGACTATCGCGCTGGGCACCTGTGGACGTCGGTACTGCCGCGTCGGGTCGATCTGCTCACCGAGTGGCAGCATGAGGCCAGCCACAAGTGGGGTCACGACGGTTTGCAGTTCATCCCCCGTGAACAGTTGCCGCAATGGGTCGCCAGTGAGCGCTACCAGGCCGGCTTGTACGACCCCGAAGGCGGGCACCTGAATCCGCTGCGTCTGGCCCTCGGTCTGGCCGCGGCTATCGAAAGCGCGGGCGGGCGCATTCATGAGCAAAGCAAGGCGCTGAACTATCGCGAAGAAGGCGGGCGCTACGTGGTCACCACCGAGCGCGGCCGCGTTCGCGCCGATGTGCTGGTGCTGGCCTGCAATGCCTACCTGGATCGACTCGACCCGCAACTGTCGAGCTGCGTGCTGCCCGTGGGCACTTATCAGGTGGCGACCGCGCCGCTTTCGCAAGGGCTGGCCACCGCGCTGTTGCCGAGCAATGCCTGTGTCACCGACAACCAGTTCGTCCTCGACTATTTCCGTCGCACCCCCGATCACCGGCTACTGTTCGGTGGCGGCTGCACTTACCTGGGCGGCATGCCCAAGGACATCGCGGCGGCGACTCGGCCTTTCCTGGAGCGGGTGTTCCCCCAGCTCAAGGGCGTGGAGCTGGAGTTCGCCTGGGGCGGGCACATCGACCTGACCCTCAAGCGCACCCCGGACATCGGCCGGCGTGGCGACCTCTATTGGCTGCAGGGCTACTCGGGTCATGGCGTGCTGCCGACCTTGGCGGCGGCCCGCGCGGTGTCTGACGCGATACTCGGCCAGCCCGACGAACTGGGCTTGTACCAAGGCCTGGTCAACGGCAGTTTCCCCGGCGGCAAATACATGGCCGCGCCGCTGGAAGCCATCGGCAAAGCCTGGTATCGCTTGCGCGACAGCCTCTGAACCGCACATTTTCCGGAAAGCGATCGAATGGACAGGCAAGAAGAAATCTCGGCGCTGGCGATCCTGATCCAGGACCTGCGCAAACATAAAAAGTACACGCTCAAGGAGCTGGCGGACAAAATCGGTCGCTCGGTGGGTTTTCTCTCGCAGGTCGAGCGCGGGCTCTCGCGGCCGACGGTGGCCGACCTGACCGCCATCAGCGAAACCCTCGGCGTGCCCACCACCTATTTCTACAGCCTGCCCAAGCCCATGGCGCTGCCGTGGGTCACCCGTCCGGACGAGCGCCGCACGCTGTACTACGCCGACGGCATCACCGACATCCTGGTTTCACCGAAGATGCGTGCCTCGTTCTCGATGCTTGAAAGCCTGCTCGAACCCGGCGCCAGCAGTGGCGAGCGACACATGAACGACAGCTCGGAGCAGGGCGGTTACGTACTCGAAGGGCAACTGACGCTGTGGCTGGATGACGCCGAGCCCGTCACCCTCGAGGCCGGGGACAGCTTCCAGCTCGCCAGCCATGCCCATTGCCGCTACGGCAATCGCTCCGATCAACTCACCCGGGTGCTCTGGGTCTACACCTGATAAAAACAAAGGAACACAACGATGGACGCTGTCTGCTCTGATCTGGTTGCTGAAGTGCGCGCGTTTCGCCAGCGCTACCCCGACGTGCGTTACGTCGACCTGATTTCCCTGGACATCCCCGGGCATTTCTACGGCAAGCGCTATCCGATCGACATGCTCGAAAAGGTCGCCGCCGGCAGCGCCCTCAAGCTGCCGCAGAACTGTGTATTGCTCGGCGCCCAGGGCGGGCTGTTCAAGATCGGCGACTACTGCTTCAACGACGGCGACCCGGATGCGCCGCGCCGCCTGGTGCCCGGCACGCTGAAAATCGTCGACTGGGAAAAACAGCCCGTAGGCCAGATGCTGATCACCTCCAGCGACACGGAAAAACCCATCGTCTTCGAACCGCGGGAAGTGCTGGCGCAGGTGCTGGCGCGGCTCGAACGCAAAGGCATCTTCCCGGTGGTGGCCTTCGAGCTGGAGTTCTACCTGTTCGATCGCCAGTTGCGTGACGGCCTGCCGCAGTTCGCCCGTGATGGCGCGACAGACGACACCGACGACCAGCCGAACATGCACATCGAACGGCTGACGCGGTTCGCCCCGGTGCTCGACGACATGGTCGAAACCGCGCGGGCGCAAGGCATCGACACCACAGTGGTGACCGCCGAGCTGGGCCCGGGCCAGTTCGAAATCAATTTCGGTCATCTGGACGACGGCCTGCGCGCCGCTGACTGGGCCGCGCTGTTCTGCCGCAGCACCCGTGGCGTGGCCATGAAACACGACTACCGCGCCAGCTTCATGTCCAAACCTTATTTGCAGCATCCCGGCAGCGGCATGCACGTGCACGTGAGCCTGTATGACCAGGCGGGCAACAACCTGCTGGCCGCCAATGACCAACAGCCGTTGCGCCACGCCATCGCGGGCTGCCTGCAACTGATCCCGCACTGCATGCCGATCTTCGCGCCGAACCACAACGCGATGCGGCGCCTGAGCGGCACCACCAACATCGCCACGCGCGCCAGTTGGGGCTTCGAGGATCGCGATGCGTGCGTGCGCGTGCCCGAGTCGGACCCGAAAAACCTGCGCATCGAACACCGCCTGTCCGGCGCCGATGCCAACCCGTACCTGGTGCTGGCGGCGATTCTGGTCGGTATGGAATATGGCCTTGAGGCACAGCAGGAGCCGATCAAGCCGCTCAACGAAGACCGCAGTAGCGGCGTCGACTTCCCGACGGAAATGCTGGACGCCGTACGGGCCATGCAAAACCATGAGCCGGTGCGGGAGGGGCTGGGTGCGGAATTCCTCATGGTCTACTGCGAAAACAAGCGACAGGATCACTTGGCGTTTCTGCAGGAAATCAGCGCCAGGGAATACCGCTGGTACCTGTAAACGGACCACCTGTCGTCGGGTCACCCTGAAAAACATGTGGATATTGAAGGGGTTAACGGTATTTTTAACCATGTGGTGAGCGAAAACATATTGTTACATGGTGAAAATAACCGTAACATTCGGCCCGCGTTCACCACCACGGTTTATGCATTTTTAGATCCCGGGCGTCCATCAGCTGCCCGGGATTTTTTTTGCCTGCTGTACACGGGGCAGGGCGCCAGGGCCGCAAATCGTTCCAGGCCCGGACAGAATTTTTTTTGAAATCAAGGGGTTGTCAGCCCCGGCAAATCAGTCCATAATTCACGCCATCGAAAGCACTGGCCGCTGAAAAAGCTCAATGTTTTCAAGGAGTTAGATATCGAATCTACTCCAGGTTTGTACGCAGTCGATGTTGTGTAAAGTGACATCGAACGCATTGAGGCCGAGTAGCAAAATGGTTATGCAGCGGATTGCAAATCCGCCTACGCCGGTTCGATTCCGACCTCGGCCTCCACTCTTAAAAACCCTGTAGATCAATAGTCTACGGGGTTTTTTTATGCCTGCGCAAAAGCGAGGCGTTCCGCAATTTTTAGGGGGGAGTTCCGCAACCACGCCTTTGATTTCCTACTCGTCGGCATCTCCCCACTACAAAATAGGCTAAAAGACGGGGCCTTCTCTCCGTGCGGGGAGAGTGTCCATTTCGGCAGATCTATCTCTCTGTGACGGCTAGCGACTACTGGCCAAATGCGCTCGCGGAGTCAGTACCTAAAGGGTAGGGGGCATCCTTTCAGATGCCTGAGCGGCACTGGCGGTCTATATCTACCTGCTAATACTAAAGTGTCTCTACAGGGAGGAATGATGAATGTTGCAGAGATTCGTTCTTGTTCCCGCGATCCCAGTTGATCGTGAGCCGTTTCGCGTAGAAAGACAGTATTACGAACAGAGTGTATTTAGCGGTTTCGATATCTATGACAACCGGGAAAAAGTGCGATTGAAAACCGGATTTCCCGATAGAGCTGTTGGAGAAAAAGCGTGTGCCCAAATGAATGCGGAATTTAGAAATCTGAACGAGCATTTATTGGTGTCGGGGCGAAAGTAACATCGCACACCGCTTGCCGGGCTTGACTATGTTTTTGCGGACTTCCATCTGACGTTGCTGCCTAAGAACGTTCAGATGGAAGGATGCACGGTTGAGCGATTCGCCCTGAAGTTTTGCCAGGCGCAGTAGATCTGTGGATCGTCGAGTTGATCCCGGTAATTACGCTGGAAGGACTGAGGGCATCTGACTATCAATCCACCGCTCAGCAGCAACCTTCGCCTCTGTTAACGCACACTGGTAGTCGTTCCACGGCCCGGTCAGATCTGCCACTGTGCTCGCTAAGCCCACAACACTCCCTTCTTCGAGGACATGTGCCGCTACGGGCGATTCATCATTCGGCTTGTCCCAGTCGAACTTCAGAAAAACCTCTTTACCACGGTAATGATATGTGACTGGCAGATCTATCGTATGAGACAAGTAACCTCCTAGACTTGAAGGGGGGCGGAAAAGACTGTTTTAGACCCTTCGCGGAATTTTCTCTATAAAGGCAATACGCTACTAATGGCTTTTGGCAGCCTGTTTTTTCGAAACAGAAAGAGCGGTTAACGCGTTATCAATTTCGTGGGCCGCCCCATCCCTGTTCTCCCGTGATACCCAGGAGCCCGGCCGGCTGGACATCAGTAGGCCGACTGCTTGCGCGCAAATGTCGTCCGCACCCATTCCGCGCTGGCCTGCGGCAACTATTAGGGCCATCAATGCCTGCTCAAGATGTTGAACTGTTGTAGTCGTCACGAAGTGATCTCAAGGAAAACTGTTATAGGTGTGTGCTTTCAGTACGACATCCGGCCAAAAACTGCCAGCTTTGAGCGGCAGGAACCGGCCACAAGCCGTCGCGTGTGTCTACTAAATTGGGGGGGGCGTTGCTACATTTCTTGCGGTATCAGCGCCGCAATTGCGTCCTGCAGAGTGTCGAGATGAACGGGTTTAGTGAGGAATGTTGCATTAGGGGGAAGAAAATCAGCTGGCAACACGGTGTTTGCAGACATGATGATGACGGGCAGTTCGGGCCATCGAGACCAAATTGTTTGAGCGAGTTCCAAGCCATCAAGCCGGCCTGGCATCCGAACATCAGTAATGACCATGGAGAAGGGAGACAATCCCTCCAGCGCTATCAAAGCCTGATCGGCACTGGGGCGATCAGTTACCACATGACCTAGCATGGACACAGCTTCTGCCATTATGGCGCGCAAAAACTCGTCGTCCTCGACTAGCAGTATATTTCGCAACACGATGAGGCTCCTGGGAGGACCGAGCAGGTTGTGAACATTTTGGGATGCTGCTGGTCGACTGTGCATCCCAAATGACTATGACCGAGCCGGGCTTGGAGCGCGTCATGGCGTTGTGATTCCGTTTGCTTACCCTAATCAGAGGACACCGATGAGACTGCACGAGTTCATTATTCGGCACAACGAGCAGATATTGGTAGCTTGGGAAAAATTCGCCAGATCTGTGGAAACCCCTATACCTTCGATGAATGCCGAGGAATTGAGGGATCATGCAGAGCGCATACTGATGACCGCTGCTCAGGATATGCAGACTTTTCAGACTCAGGGGCAGCAGATTGCCAAGTCACATGGTGATGGCCCTCAGAGCGTGACTGATTCACCCGCACAGACGCATGCGATGACACGCTTCGTGGCAGGCTTTTCTATGGATCAGATGGTTTCAGAATTTCGAGCACTTCGGTCGAGTGTACTCAGGCTTTGGCTGTCAGAAAATCGCGTCGAGGATGAGCATGATATTCAGGACATGATCCGCTTCAATGAAGCCATAGACCAGGCGCTCGTTGAATCAATTGCCACTTTCGAGAAAGCTGTTGATACCACGCGGAAAATGGTTCTAGGGGTGTTGGGCCACGACTTACGTTCGCCTATGGGAGCTGTGATGATGGCGAGCGATCTCCTTCGCGAGAGAGCGAGTCTGACGGATAGGGATAAAAAGCTGGCATCGCAGATTAGCGCGAGCATACGTCGCGCTAATCTGATGGTGGGCGACTTGCTCGATCTGACCCGCTGTAATCTCGGAAGTGGCATACCCATTAATCGGGAAAACTCTGATCTGGGCAATATTTGCGTGTCGGTCGTAGAGGAACTGTGTACGTGGTTTCCTCATGCGCAGATCAATGTGAATTTAAGCGAGGCGGTGACGGGGATGTACGACCCGAAACGGCTGGAGCAGGTTTTCACTAATCTGATCAGCAATGCAATTCGGCATGGAGATTCGGAGCAGCCTATCCATGTGACATTGTCGCAGAAGAACAACTGCTCAATTTTTACCGTTCAAAATCGGGGAGAACTTATTCCTTCTAGTGTTATGCCACTTCTTTTCAATCCCCAGGGTCGATACTCAAACTATGCGGCGACAGAGAAAGGGTTGAGCGCAGGCCTGGGTTTGGGTTTATTCATAGTGGCAGAGATCGTCACCGCCCATGGCGGAGCAGTCGAAGTGGTGTCTACAGTTGAGCAGGGTACAGTGTTCAAAGTGCTACTTCCGATCACTTAATGCTGTCTTTATTCCGTCAACCTTTTAGTATGTGTTGGGAAATAGTGGGGGTCACCCGCGAGCGCGGTTACCCCAACTTAGGGCGTCGACGATGGTGCCAGCTCTCGTCCAATAACTAGAACACCTGGCGGGCGATTCATAACTCATCCTCTTGAACTGCAGAGCTGACTGCCTTAAAGCGTATTTCTCGAAACGAACCCGACTTGCCCGGGACTCTTAAGCACGCCCCTTCTCTGGAAAGCAAAGGCGTCGCCAGATCTATCAACTCTTCGAGTGTCTTCGCCTCCATTGCGATCCTCACAGAACGCGCCCTATACAGGCCCCAGCCGGTCGCAATCGCCTCGATCCTATATGTTTGCATGAGCCTGCCGTCTTCGCCGTATAGACGGTTGAGGCCGCATTGAGGAATGTGTTCAGAATTTTTTCTGACCTAGTTGCAATTGAGCCTGGGTTCGTGAGAACCGATAGCTGGTAGCTGCCACTCTTGACTGATCATTTCCAACCAATGCTGCTTTTCGCGACAGGCTGCAATCGGCCAATATCGGACGTTCGACCGGAAATGCTGCGCGCCCAGTGGCAGTCATTCAAGAACTATGACGCCGCGCTGTCGAGCGCGCTCTCGCGAAATCACTCTTAAGCAAGCTAGCCCTTCACCAAATCAAGCCAATTAACTTCAATGGGGCTCCGGATGCCCAGGGGCATTCATAAATGCATGCCATTTTTCATAGGCTTCATGCTGCTTTGTTGATGCAGCGTCCCACTCTGGACCCGAAACACGCTTGGCTGAAACTAGCGTCATCATCTCCACCGTGGCGATATCCATTTCTTCCCGCAGTCTACGTGTTTCGATCCTGATCTCTTCTATAGAAGCCATCGTCTGAGCTCTGGACGGGAACCACCGCCATTGAGAAACCGATGTCCCTCAGGCTGAAGACTAGGAGCGCGAGCGATGATTCATTTGATCTTACAGCTGGTCGCTCGCTGTTTTTTACCTTGCGCGAGGATGCTCACGATGTGGATCCGCAAGGATGACCTTGAACGGGGGGATCAGCTGTCTACGGTCCAAGAAGATTTACGAGCATCTCCAGGGGCGAGTGGAGGCCTCAGAGTGAAAGTAAAGCTTCCAGTTAGGCGCAGACGGAGCTCCGCCGGCATGATGAAGGAAAAATGGATGAGCCATGCTCCATTACCTAATAGAAAATTGTCCACTCGGTAACGTGCCACTTCTGCTTCAGTTATTCCTATGTGGTGCGCAATCTCGGAGTCACTAGGCACATCGGGCATTCATTCGCCTCAAAGGGTTGCCAGAGCACAACCGAAAAGAAAAATAGTGGAAGGTCCACGAGCCTATCTTGATCACATGCTGTTCAGGCACTTGCCGTTTGGGAATTGCAAGGCCTGATCCGCATCAGACGGAGGGGATCGCTCGTATGTCACTGTCGGGCGAGATGACACGTTCTGATTACTCGTTCAGGCGTTAATCAGCCCGCCACCTCTCGGAAATTCAGACCCAGCTCATGAATGCTTCGGCCTGACCTAGGGTTAAGGTAGGTGCGTTCACTATACACACCTAAAATGTCGAATCCTGACAAAATTTAGAAATTTAGCGGCATTTTTATGGAAATTCTCGCCGGTTCGGATTGTCTGGTTTGAGGCAATTTGCACGTCGCCTCAGCCCCACCTGATAAAGCGGTCTGAATTCGGAGTCACCGCGATAGGGCGCTTGCTGTCATCACTCTCTCGTTCATTTCGTTGGCTTTACAATCTCGCCGACTCGCCGGTAAACCTTCTTTGTAATCTCCTCGCTCGAATGCCCCAGTAGGCGACTGGCATGGGCTAACTCGATTTCACTGGCGGCTTTGGGTCTGATATCCCTGAATTGAAATTGGCGAATCGAAGTGGCCAGGGTTTGGTCTCTTTCAATTGCTGCTTTCACTGCAGCCTTTTCGCGTGCTTCGTCCCAACGGTTTCGCAACATCTGCTGGCTCATTCTCAACCCCGAAGCATTGGTGATCAGGGTAGAGGTCTTGATGCCGCTCATGGACCTGCGCTCGAGCAACCCGGAAATAAATGCACTCAGGTTAGATTCATCCTCAATACGAATGCGAAGGCGCTTTTCTGTTTTGCCTTGGCCAACCATCAAAAAACCGTTGTTCAAGTCGGTCATGGCGGTTTTCAACACGTCAGCGGGGCGTTGCCCGGTCAGATAAGCTAAGTCCATCGCGTCCTTGAGCTCTTGCACTGCTTCAGCGTAAACCGCATCCCAAACAGCCTTACCGGCGTAATAGTCCCGCGGCTTTTCTTTGTTTCGGCGAACGCCGAAGCAAGGATTTGCGTTTGAAGTGAGCCCCCATTCACGAGCGATCGTGAACATGTGCGAAAGCAGGGCAATTTCCCTGTTGGCTCTGACTTTCGCGGTCCGCGCGTCCCGATATTGCGCCACGATCTGTGGCGTAATGGAGTTGATGGGGGCTTGCTCAAATGATTTTCTGAGCTGTTTCAGTTCCTTCAGATTGTCCTTTTGGGTCCGCGGTTTTTTGGTTGGGATGATCTTCTCTTCGTAGCGGTCAAACAATGCCCCCATCAGATGGTCAGGCTTGGGCACGGACTTGCGCTCGAGCCTGGCCCATTCGATTTTTGCTTGGTCGATGTCGCCTCCGAGCGGAATCTCTTTACGACCACCCGCCGCATCCCTGCCGTTGTAGTAGTACCCGACCCACGTATCTCCGTTTTTCCTTTTCCGGACTCTTCGGATCATGCGTGGTGGTAGATCGCGATTAGTTGCATTCTTATGGCGCATAGATCAACTCACGCTGGCCAGGTCGAGTGTCCAGGTTTCAGCTACCACGTTAGCGGCATTAGGCTTCACACCGGCAAGTTTCAGTCGGGCATAGACACGACCTACGATCGGGCGTCGTGCTCCCGTCAACACGAATTGCCAATGGTTATTCGTAAGCCACTGGATCTGCCGAGAAGGAGTTTGGTAGCCCGTGATGGTCGCCAGTTCGTCTTCGTCGAGCGTTTCACTTTGAATATCCATCGGTTACTTAACTCCATGTGGGGTTGCGTTGCTGGCGGATTCGTGAACTGGCTGCAGGAGAGCGGCCATCGCCAGGGCTCGCTCGCGCAGCACGATAGAATCGCGCTCGAGCTTTTTACCTGTGCGGAAGGCGCTGAACGTCTCCGCTGCGATACGCAGTTTTTCAGCGATATCCAAAAGTGTTTGGTGTGCCGTTCCATCCAGTTTCGAGGCAGCCAGTGCCTGCTTGTAACGGGTGAGCAGGTGCTGATGGGCAACCCTTGCATCGTTCAGCGAGCACTCTAGAGCTCGCATTTTTTCAGCGTGGTCGACTTGTTGAATTGTTTTGCCATCTTCAACGCCGTCAATTCGCCCGTCGATCAGCCCCCCGCGATAGCCCGCCCAATAGGTGATGCCAACAAGTACGATCAGAACGATCAGTGCGCAAACTTGAATGGTGGTCATGTGCTGTGTACCTCGGTAGAGCCCACCGCCGGGATTTTTGGTGAGAGGCCGGCGGCGGGGTGTTGCGGGGAGTTATTTAGATCGTGGCTTCGTAGAGCGGCACGTCGTTGATGGCGCCTTCGATCTTGTCGCGAACGGCGTTGTAGGCTTCCTCGAGCACCTTGTCGGCGCGAACCAGTTCGTACCACATGACCAAGCGGCCTTCCTGGATGCGATAGCGGAAGCGGGCGGGTACGCAGAAGGCATCGCCGCCGAGGAATGGCTTGAGAGCAATGAAGAATTCTTCGGGGATACGCAGCTGGCCAGCTTCGCCGGCGCGCCCGTCGATTTCTTCGTTGTAGGTCAGTTGCACCTGGCCGTTGTCGAGGCGAGTGCCTTGGCGGAACGTGATGTTCTTCTTCGCTTCCAGTGTGCGGCTGATTTCCAGCATGTCGGCAGCGCTTGGGGTGCTCTCGTATTCGGGGTGGTGGGTGATGTCCTTGACGTTGTCTTCGATGAATTCGGCGAAAGTGGCCTGGTCCATACGCTTGCGGTCTTTTTCCTTCCAGTTACCCCATTCGACGGTGGTCGGGCAGCGGTAGGTCGCAACGTGCTCGCGCCAAGCCGGAGCGGCCGGATCGTGATAGTCGATGATCGCTGTGAAAGTACGGCCTTCGGGGCCATTGCAGAACACTGCCGTGGCCTGGGTGGCAAAGCGGTTCACGTAGCTGATGAACGACTCTGCATCGAGCACCGTGAGCTTCTGCTTGATGCGCGAAGGGGCTGGCAGCAGGTGTTCCAGGCTTTCGATGTTGACCCCGTCCGGAATGAGTGCCAACGGTGCGGCGATGCCCGGGACCTCGATCGGCTTGCCAAGGGATTGGACCAGGGTGACCAGATGCTGTAAGGCTTGTTGCATTGGATGTGCTCCAGTGGATAACGATTTGGTGAGAGGTTGGTGGGGCGGGTGTTACTGGCTGACCTGACGCAATGCGCCCGGCGCTGTCTCGTCCTCGACACTGCGCAGCGGGAATTCCTGCTGACGTGGGTCGCGGCGGGTCAAATTGCCTTCGGGGGTCATGAAGAACAGCGATGTACCGCGAGCCAAGATCGGCTCTTTCGCTTTGACGTCGGCCTTGATGGTCATCTGGCCGCTGCCTTCTGGCTTGTAAATCAGCTTGATGGTCAGTTCTCCGCCCTTGCCGGTCTGGCGGATCGCGTCGATCAAACTGTGCTGGGTTTCGCTGAGTTCATCGAGCAGGCCTCCGGCCTCGATATCCCGGAGCGTGTCGATGAAGGGGCGAGCTTTGCTCATGTGCTGTGCCTCATTGGGTGGTTGTTTGCCCCTGGGCGGCAGGGGTCACCGTTGAATCAAGCCGCTTGCTTCGCCGCTTGCGCGTCGAGGTAAGCGGCCAAGTCATGCAGGTAAACAACAGCTGTGCCTTTGTTTCCCGCTCCCCCTAGGCGGGTGACCTTCAACTCGATACGCCCAGCGCTGATGCGGCGTAGCAGGTACCGATCGCTTGATATGTGGGAGAAGTAACGCTCGCGGATGGCCGATAGCGTTGGGCATGGTGTCGCCCATTCCTTCCTCAGTTGGTCGATGGTGTTGCTCACGCAGCGTCCTCCCCAATCCCCTCCGATGGGGGCAGCAACTTGAGGCGGATCATTTCGGCGAGGCCTTCTTTGCTCTTGCCCCTGGCTGCGGCGCAGATCTGACCTTTTTCATCAGCGACGACAGCGCCGAAGGGAAACTCGGGCGAGTTGGTTGGGGTGACGTAGGCCGTCTGGCCTTCTTGAATCACGCCGTTGACGCAGCGAAAGGCCTCGGCGAGTTCCACTGTGCGGCAAGGCATGCTGTCCAGCAGATCAATGGCTTCGCTTGCGGCACCAATAAGGGTGGCGCGACTGACCACGCCCGGGCTGTCCAAATAGATTGGAATCAGCCGCAAGGCGCCGAGGGCTTGCGTGTAAGCGTTGAAGTAATTGGTCTTCATGCTGCGGCGTCCTTGTGCGTGATGGCGATGTCCAGTTTCTTTGCCAGCCATTGCACGCCGGCCTCGGTGACCATCACCACTGCGTAGTGTTTGTAGCGGTTGGTAGTCCCGATCTGGACGCTGCGCGGGTCTGAAAACAGATTGCCGCCGCCACGGTGGTGGCTGGCCAGGTCGCCGCTTTGCGACAGTACGCGGAGCGCGCGCAGTTGTTCGCGAAACTTCCGGGGTTTGAGGCCGAGCACTGCGGCCGTTTCGTCCAGGGTGCGGTTCATGGCTCGTCCTCAGGCAGCTGTCTCGGCCAGGTTGCGGCGACGTATCACTGCAACGCAGTCGTCGATCAGGCACCGTAGATGCTCTCGGTCTCTGGTGTTCCGAACAATCAGGTCGAGCGGCTTGGGCTGAATGCCGGCTTCGCTGGCATGGGGATTAACCGGTGGCGCATCTGGACGGGCGATGTGAACGATGGCGCCGCCGCGCTGGCGAATAAGGTCGGCTTCGTTCTCAAAGCGGACATCGCTGACAACGAAGCCCACCAGGCCGGATAGCGAGTTTTGCAGGTAGTTGAGGTTCTGCTCGGCGAGCTTTACCCAGACGTCTGGGTGCACCATTTGGCGAGCCCACTCGGTGCCCATCGACTGCATCAACTCGCGCGGTGAGCGGCCCAACCAGTCCAATGGCTGTTCCTTCTTCGTGCCCTCGAAATCATCCGGGTCGAGGTTGAAGATTTCCATCAGCCCGGAGCGCAGTGGGTCGGCGAACGCGTACTGCTCCAGCATGTGGTTGCGTACCAGGTGATCGGCGGCGGTCGATTTTCCCGAGCGGGCGGGGCCAGCAAGGCCAATAAGGATTAGTTTCATGCTGCGTCACCCCCGAATGGCGAGGGGCTGTTATCGGCGGTAGCAGTGTTGGAAGCTTGGATGGCCTCGGTGCGGCCTTTGAGTGTGGTGATCACCAGCAGGCCGGTGCGGCGCTGGATGGCTTCTACGGCGGCCCGGCTACTGCACGCAGATGGGTGCAGATATACCGGACAGCGGGTGTTGCTGTGCTGTGTCGTTTGCATGGCTCGTACTCTTTGGTGAGAGGTGTACGAGGCGAACGATACAAATCCGTATCGACACAGTCAATACCTATATGTATTGATTTTGGACGTATCCCAAAAAAACCCGCGTCGATGCGGGCTCTGAATTGAAGAAGTGTATTAAAAAATCTCAAGTTTCGAGAAGACAACACCGCAAATCGTCGCGTCGTCTTCAAGCTCGATTATCGGGTCGGGCCAAGCTGGGTTCAGGGGCTTTAGGAATCGGCGGCTCCCTTCTATGACCAGCTGTTTGAATGTCGCCTCCTGGCTATCCGTCAGCTTAGCAATGACAAGAGAGCCGTTCTCGGCGTCCTTGGCTGGGTCAACAAAGATGATATCCCCGTCTCGAAAGGATCGTCGTTCGTGCTGGTTGAACATCGAAAGGCCGCGAACTCTAAGGGCGTAGCTCTGGGCACTGTGAGAGGCAGCGCATGGCAGCCAACGCTCAGCGTCATCCAGCGTACGTACATCCGATATTTCGCACCAGGCGCCGGCTTGCACCCAAGAGATCAATGGAACATATCCTTTGATGGCCGGACCCGGGTCAACATTGGTTTCTGGAGAAGTGGGGTTCTTCTCTTTTTGGCTGCCTCCTTTCCACAGCCAATCGCTGCTGACCTTTAAAGCTTTAGCGATCTTTTCAACGTTCGCGTGGCGAGGACTGGCTACGGCGTTTGTAGCGATCCGATGAATTGTGGGCTGAGGAACGCCGGAGCGTCGACCGAGCTCACCCTCGGACAGGTTCAATTCGGCCATGCGTTGAGTGATGCGGTCACCAATCACTTTTTTTGCCCTTGATTCATAAACGTATCGAAGATTGTATTGAATGAATCAATACGTTTGTGTATTGTTGCGCTCAATGCGAAGGCGCATCGGTGAATGAAATGACTATCCAAGAAATGCTCGCGGAGTTGCTGGAGGCTGGTTTATCCCAGCGAGTTATTGCGGAGCGCGTGGGAACAACGCAGCCGACTATCAATCGCGCCGCGAAAGGTGCAGACGTTCGATATGTAACTGGAAAGGCGATTGAACGCTTGTACGTCGAATTTAAAGAGGTTGGGGGTATTGAGCCTAAAGCCTGAAGGGATGCTGGGCTGGGGCCTCTCACCATAAGAATCCCCCAGCCCAGCGGTGGTAATACGCAGCACATAACGCACCACCACATGAAACACCGGCCTGAAACCTCTCACCAAAGAAATGCCAGGCCGGCTGCGACGAGTTGCACGGGTACATGCAGCTCGTTGCGTAGGCGCCGGTCCGGGACCTCTCACCAAAAGATTCCCCGGGCCGGCTGAAACGATGCCCAGCACATGAACATCGGTCGTGGTCGTAGAATAGAGCGTGTTTGACTCTACGGCCACACCGTAAATAGGGGATTTACGGTTATGAGTCGCACAGATCTTTTGCCGGGTGCAGGCCCGGTCCTTTCGCTACGCAAAGCCCTTTACCGGGCCGGCCATGATTATCGGGGCGGTGTGACTGCCCTGGCACTGGACATGGTCATTGATTACGACACCCTCCAAAAGAAGCTGAAGCACGACGAAGAGCGCCGCTGGCTTGATCCTGATGAGCTGGAAGAGGTGATTCGCCTGACAGCAAATCCCTTGCTGCTGGATGCCCTGATGCGGCCTGCCGGCATGGTCTGGTACAAGCCGGAAGCGGCGGCGCCGACCAAGGAAGCTTTGCTGGCGGTCAGCAAGGTGCTGCACCAGACCGGTCTGTTTGTTTCCAGCATGCACGAAGGTGCTGCCGACAACGTCTGGGAGCCTCACGAAGTTGAATGCCTGGAAAAGCACGGCAATGACGTCATCCGTGCGGTGTTGGGCATCATGGCCGGGGCCAGGGAAGCGATGGAGGGCCGTCAAGATGACTGACGTTATTGATATCGCCAACGATCAGGCCGAGTACTTCCTTCAAGTGGCATTGGCGCGCCGCCAGCGCCCAACATGCGCCGTCAGCGCGCAGTTCTGCGAGGATTGCGATGAAGCTATCCCGTTGCTTCGTCAGCAGAAGGTCGCGGGTTGTGCGACCTGCGTCAGTTGCCAGGAGCTGCGGGAGCGCCATAAGTGACTGATCACACAGACCGATTGCCCACTTCGGATTGGGCTCAGTTCTATATCGACACATTTGGTTTGGCACTGGTCCCGATCGAGCCCGGTGAAAAGGGGCCGAAGGGGAAAGGGTGGAACAAGCCGGGTGGCTACTTCACTGATTCGATAAAAGCGGCCCAGTTCTGGGAAAAAAAACCTCGGCACAACCTCGGTGTGGTTTTGGGGCCGAGCGGCGTCTGCTCTCTGGATGTCGATGATGTCCAGTGGGCCAGGCACGTGCTGTATGACCTGCTGGGCATTGATCTTGATGCAATGGCGCTGGTGTTTCCGACCGTAGTTGGCAACCCGGCGCGCTTTCGCATTATGTTCCGCGTTCCTAATGGCGTTGAATTGAGCCGAGTTGCACTTGCGTGGCCCAATGAAAAAGACCCTGATGGTTCAATCCACAAGGCTTTGACCGCAAAGGCCAAGGCAGCGAAGGATGCTGGTGATGCAGTAGGCGAGGCCGAGGCGCGTGCCGAAGCCGACGAGTATCAGCGCATCACCGTGTTCGAATTGCGTGGTGGGTTGGTGCAGGACGTGTTGCCGCCATCTATTCACCCAGGCACTGGCAAACCTTACACCTGGCGCACGCCACCAAACACTGTCGATGGCTTGCCGGTGCTTGCGCCTGAGTTGCTGAAGATCTGGAACAATTGGGACATCTTCAAGCGCGATGCTGAGGCTGCGTGCCCTTGGGCACCAAAACCGAAGGCACCTCCGGCGAAAGTCATCAAACGTCCACCGCCTGCCGCAGGCAAGCCATCGGTTATTGATGAATTCAATCGCAGTCATGACGTTGAAGAGCTGTTGCGCGCGCACGACTACATCAAGCGCGGCAGTAAATGGCTGTATCCGCACAGCAGCACCGGGATGCCGGGTGTAACGGTCAGCGACGACGGCAAGGTTTACTCCCACCACGGCGCTGATCCGCTCGCGAACGGCCATCAGAACGATGCCTTCGAGGTGTTCTGTTTGTTGCAGCACGGTGGCGATCAGTCGCGGGCGGTGAAAGATGCGGCGCGATTGTTGGGTATGCAGCATTCATCGCGCCCGGATCCGCGTGATCTTCCCCCGACCCCATCTTGTGACTCGAGCGAGCCGGGCTCTGTGCCCGACGAAGCCCGCGAGGCCGCTCCTGCGCCTGATGGGGGTGCGGGGGAGGCGTTGACGTTTGAACACATCCTTCGGCGATTTGCGCTGGTGGAAGGCACCACGCATGTATGGGACTTTGACCAGTCGCGGGTAATGAAGAAGTCGGCCTTCGAGGCGCGTGTCGGTAAGCCTCTGGCAAAGCAGTGGTTGGAAGATACCGAGCGGCGCAAGTTGATTTCCGATGACCATGTTCGCGACATCGAGCAGTCACGGCGAATGGCGGGCAAAAAAGGCGGTGCCTTCGGGATGCCGCCGACTGAGCGTTATGTCTACATCGACGGCACGAAAGACGTATGGGATCGCGAGAAGAAGCGGCGTGTTGCTGAGGGTGCAGTGAAAATGGCCTTGGGTGACGCTTATGCATTGTGGTTGAACAGCAGCGAGCGCCGCACCGTGGACGTGGACCACATCGTCTTTGACCCGACGATGACCAAAGATCCAGCGGTATACATCAATACCTTTGACGGGTTGCCCCTGGAGCCGATCAGGGACGATGCGGCATGCGCCAACCTGCGGTGGCTGATCTCGTTCCTATGCAACCATGATGAAAATGCAGCGCTCTGGTTGACTCGCTGGCTGGCCTATCCGTTGCAACACCTCGGCGCCAAGATGGATACCGCAGTGTTGATGCACTCCAGCATGGAGGGGTCGGGTAAGAGTCTGTTTTTCGCCGATACCCTGGGCAAGCTGTATGGTCAGTACGCCGCGACAGTCGGGCAGACCCAGCTGGAGAGCAATTTCAACGCTTGGCAAAGCCGCAAGTTGTGGGCGGTGTTCGAAGAGGTTGTGAGTCGCGATCAGCGCTACAACCAGGTCGGCAAGATCAAACACCTGGTCACCGGCAAAACGGTCCGCATGGAATCCAAGTTCATCAATGGCTGGGAGGAATCCAACCATATGAACGCAGTCTTCCTGAGCAACGAGATCATGCCGTGGCCGATCAGCGACAGCGACCGCCGAATGCTGGTGGTCTGGCCGCTGGAGACGTTGCCGGTCGACCGCCAGAAAGCCATCGGTCAGGAGTTGGAGCAGGGTGGCGTTGCAGCCCTGTATGGCTGGCTGCTATCGGTTGATTTGGGTGACTTCAATCAGCGCACACGCCCGCCTTCCACCGACGCCCGCGAACGTCTGGTGGCCCTGAGTAGGGCTGGCTGGCAGACATTCCTGCACTTATGGAAATACAACGAGCTGGGTCAGGGGTTGTGGGGGCCGTGTCTCTCCACCGATCTTTACTCACTGTTCCTTGAGTGGTGTCAGCGCAACAAAGAACACGTCATGAGTCAGACCAAGTTCTCGCTGTTCATCAATTCCGAAGTGGAAAAGACGCGTTCTATACCCTGGACAGATGGCAACAATCGCAAGTTTGGAGCGTTCTTCTTTCCTGTTGATCAGGATGCTTCCCCGCCCCCATCACTGAAGTCGGCCGTGCTGGGCGCGATGGTCGTCGACTGGCGGGCCAGGGCGAAACTCGCAGGCTGGAATGTGGACAACTGGGACCACATTAAGGCGGCTGCCGCATGACTGCGCCTAAAAGTGTGTTGGGTGTGTCGGGTGTGTGTCGGGTTGGTTTTTGCAACTCAACACAGTTTGAGGCCTTTATTTCTGCGGGTTTCCGGCTGTTGTGTTGGGTGTGTTGGGTTTGGCGTCGCGTGCGCGCATGCGTGACGTTATTTGCAGCGACGACGATGGGCAGATTTTTTTCTTATGCGAGGACAACAAAACCCAACACACTCAACACACTCAACACAAAGTTATCAAACATATTGATTTTAAAGAGATTTATTTGTGTTGGGTTTGTGTTGAGTAGTGGTTTTTCTGTGTCGGGTTCGGTTTTTCGGGGGGAGGAACGATGATCGAGGAAATTGAAGAGCTGATGTTGCATTGGGCGCGCCAGCACTGCCAGGTCGGCGATGGCGCTGGGTTGGGCAGCCCGATGGCTACAATCATGCAGTGGGGTGGCAGCGCGCCACGCGGTACGCCTGGCTCGCGGGACCTGTTGATGGCGGCAGGTGGTGGGATGGATCATGTTGCAACAGAGGTTGCAGCGGCTCTTGCGCAGCTCGAGCGTCAATCAGAGAAAGGGGCTCGGCTCGCGACCTTGGCTCGTAATCGCTATTTGCCACAGCCGGCATACACGGTTCGGGCTCAGTTGCAGTTACTCGGACTTCCTGTCGATGCTGACCGGACGTATCGGAACTGGGTTCATCGTCTGCATCAGCAGGTGCAATTGATCCTTACGGTTCGCAGCGCCACGACCCGGGGGCTTGATCGCCGCAGTGGTGCGCTCGAAACCAACCTGACCCGTGCATCAACGAGTAGGCGTGCTCGGGCGTGCTAGCTACCGTTCGTCGGGGTACTTTGTCGTATTGTGGTCGTATTGTGGTCGTTTACATGTCGTTTGTTGACCTACCGAAAATGACCTCTTTTCGGTTTTTCCGGAGAGGGGTAAAAAGTCCCCACGATATGGAATTTGCGCCTTGGCGCTGACCTCGCACGTGCTGTGCTGCTTCACCCGGCCCTCCCTGAGCCGGTCACCAACCCCGCCTCGGCGGGGTTTTTACTTTCCGGCGTACGGCTCAATCCATAAGGACGAAACATGACGAATGAACAGCAGGCGCTGGCTGAAATGCCGATCTGGTTAGTGATCCTCTTGGCCCTGGTCGGGGGAGTGTCGGGTGAAATGTGGCGAGCCGATAAAGACGGCGCGCGTGGCTGGGCATTGTTGCGGCGCCTGGCGTTGCGCTCCGGTGCCTGCATCGTCTGTGGCGTGTCGGCGATGATGTTGATGATTGCAGCCGGTATGACGATCTGGACTGCGGGCGCCTTGGGTTGCCTCACGGCAATGGCTGGCGCCGATGTCGCCATCGGTCTCTACGAACGCTGGGCTGCCAAGCGGTTGGGTGTCTGCGAAGCGCCGCCACCCAGTCACCCTGATACCGAGTAAGACGGCCCATTTGGATGGCGGAGCGCTTTGTGTCGGGATGATTTAACTCGGTAACCCAAAGTAGTGGGTGGCTACGAAGCGGGAGCCCACCGACAGTACCTCGCCCGCTAGGCTGCCCACGATGCTCTTGGTTCCGCTTTTGGTGGCATCAACGAGTTGGTCGCCCAGAGATGGACCTACTGTAAGGCTTGAGGGAACAGCCTTGAGGGCTTCAAGGCCTTTTGCGGTTAGAACCACTCGGTCGAACCCTGAGTCATGCAGTTTCTCGTTAAAGCGCAGATAACCCGCCTCTGCCAGCCACTCGACACATGCGAAGAAAAACTCACCATTCTGGTTGGGAAAGTCACCCAGCGCGGCCTCATCGTAAGAAAACCCGTCTTCAAGGAAGTCTTCGATCAACAGATGTCTGGCTACCGGGAAATTTTCATAGAGAGCACCAAAGACCCGTCCGGTGATCTCATCAAATTTTTGAATGTTGGAGGTGGTCATGTCCTTGACTCCTGAACAAGAGAAAAAAAGCCCCCAAAGCTGGGAGCAAGTATTGGGCTGCATCGACAGGCAAGTGCGTCGAGATTTCGATTTTATGCGTGCGCGACATTACTGGGAGAAGACCTTGGAGGAAACCCCCAAGGAAGTCCTGGTGCGGGCGTTGAGCATGGCGCTTGCTACGGGCCGTTACCAAGAGAAGGCACCCACACGGTGTTGCCAGTGTGGCCCGGTCGCCGCTGGGTAGGGCCGGGGACCCTGGCAAATTTCAGGGGGTACGGGGTCGGAAACCCGCGGGAAAGCGTTAGCGAATGGGCTGCCAGCTTACTGAAATTCAATCCATTGAAATTGAAAGGTTTCCATTGAAAAGCCGTTGAAAAGGAGGGCTTATGACGGATCCACTTTTCCTGTCTAAAAGCGCCTTCGCGGCCCGCATCGGCAGGACGCCGAGTTACATCACCTGGCTGAAAGGTAACAACCGCCTGGTCCTGTCGCCGGACGGCAAGATGGTCGACGTGCTGGCAACCGAAGCGCTGATTGTCGAAACCGCCGACCCAAGCAAGGCCGCCGTCGCGGCTCGACACCAGCAGGACCGGATCCAGCGTGACGTTTACAGGCAACTGTCCCCCCTGGTCGAGCCGACTAACACGGCTGCGCCGCAGCAGCCCATTACCGTCAAGGGGCACGACTTCCAGAGGGCTCGCGCCATGCGCGAACACAACCTGGCACAACTGGCCGAGATCGAGCTGCACAAGGCGCAGGGCTCGCTGGTTTCCAGGGATGCTGTGGAGCTGGGAGCCTACAACGCGGGGCGCCATCTGCGGGACCAGTTATTCGGTTTGCTGCCCCAGCTGTCGCACAAGGTAGCAACCATGACCGATCCCTGGGACATCGAGAAACACCTGGCGGCGACACTCCGTAAATCACTGGAAGAGGCTGAGCGCATGTCCTCGTCCGACCTTGAACGAGCAATGACAACGAGCTGACTTATGACCACGGAATTTCCTGACGGTGACCGTGCGTACCGTGAGGCGTATTTCCGTGGGCTACGTCCTGACCCAGACCTCTGGATCGACGAGTGGGCCGACGAGTTCATGCGCATCCCACGAGACACCGGCGCCCCTGAGCCCGGCCAGTACCGTACTGATCGGACACCGTACGCTCGCGAGCCCATGCGTTGCTTGTCACCGGCTCACCCGTGCCGGCGAGTCATCACCATGGTGGCCTCGCAGCTGATGAAAACCCAGATCGCATTGAACTGGATGGGTGGCCTGATCCACATGGCACCGTCCAACATCCTGGCGCTGTTGCCCAGTCTGAGCCTGTCTAAGCGGGTTTCTGGACGGATCAGCAAGACGATCAAGGCCACCCCGGAACTGGCGAAACGTGTGGCGGCCAGCCGCTCGCGGGATGCCCGCAACACCATGGATACAAAGGAGTTTGAGGGCGGCGCCTTGTACGTCACCACGGCGGGCTCTGCGGCCAACCTGTCGGAGTTGTCGGCCCGTTACATCTACGGCGATGAGGTAGACCGCTGGGAGAACGATGTGGGTCAGGAAGGTGATCCCATCGTGCTGGCGGAGACGCGGGCCACCAACTTCGGTCGCAACGCCAAGATCTACTTCTCCAGCTCGCCGACGATCAAGGGTGCCTCGCGCATCGCGGACTTGTTCGAATCCAGTGATCAGCGTTACTTCTACGTGCCATGCCCATCCTGCGGACACATGCAGGTGCTGGAATGGGAGCAGCTGCTCTACAGCAATGACTACCGCACGGTTCACTACCAGTGCGCGGCGCCTGAATGTGACGTCCTGATCGAGGAGCATCACAAGACCGACATGCTCGCCCGTGGCGAGTGGCGTGCCCATGGCAGCGGCGATGGCAAGACGGTGGGTTTCCACCTGAATGCCCTCTACTCGCCGATTGGTTGGAAGGACTGGTCTTCGCTTGCCGAGGAGTTCGAAGACGCCAAGAAGGCCCAGGCCAAGGGCGACATGGGCCTGATGCAGGTTTTCTATAACACCCGGCTCGCTAAGGTGTGGGACAGCGCGCAAGAGCAGACCAAGGCTGAAGTGCTGATCGCGCGGGCACGACTGGAGAACTACACCCTGGGCAGTATGCCGGTGGGCGTGCTGATGCTGACCGGCGCCGTCGACGTCCAGGCAAACCGCCTGGAGCTGATGGTGATGGGTTTTGGTGTTGGGATGGAACGCTGGGTGGTCGATCACCAGGTGATCTGGGGCGACCCTGCCGATGAACGTACCTGGGAGGTGTTGGACGAAAAGCTGAAGGCTCGATATCGGCATCCCTGCGGTGTTGCCTTGGCGATCCTGGCGACGGGCGTCGACTCTGGCGGTCACCACACCGATGAGGTGTACCAGTTCTGCCGCGTGCGGCGCTGGCGCAATGTGTTCGCGCTCAAGGGGGCGAGCAAGCCCGGTAAGCCGGTGATCGCTCAGCGGCCATCCATGGTTGATGTGACGTGGAAAGGGCAGACCGAGCGCGGCGGCGCCGAGCTTTGGTTTGTCGGTACCGACACCGCGAAGGACTGGATCTACAACCGCTACGCCTTCGAGCACGGACCCGGCTCTCTGCACTTTGCCAACGACCTACCGGACGAGTTCTTCGCCCAGTGCGTGGCCGAGCGCAAGGTCGCGCGGTACGTCAAAGGCTACAAGCGTATCGAGTGGGTCAAGGGAAAGGCCGAGCGCAACGAAGCGCTCGATCTGATGGTGTACTGCCTGGCGATGGCGCATTACCTGGGCATCAACCGATACCAGGAACACGACTGGGAGCGGGTACGCCAAGCGCTGGCTCAATCCGGTTTGTTCGACGATGTGTTGGGCGTCAAGCCCGTACAAGGCGAGCGCGTCAATGCTGACGAAACACCTGCACCGGTTGCGGCGCGTCAGTCGCTACCTGCGCCGCCACCTGCAACGCCTGTGGCCCAATCGCGACCCGATGCACCACTACAACGCCGCAGCTCCACCAGCGGTTACCTGAAGAGACGCTGATATGTCATTTACCCAGAAGCACCTCGACGCGGTTGAGGCTGCCATCGCACGCGGTGAAAAAGTCGTGCGGTACACCGATCGTACCGTGGAATACCGCACTGTTGACGAGCTGCTCAAGGCGCGTGAAGAAATTCGCACCTCCTTGAGCAGTGCCGCCGGACCGCGTTCACGGGCGGTTCGGCTATACCACGGAGGCAAAGGACTCTAATGGCTCGCTATCCGACGCTGACCCGTAACGGATTCGTGTTGCCGTCGAACATCAAGGCCAGTTACGAAGGCGCCGGCGAGGGCCGTCGGTCCACTGGCTGGGATGCTCCCGACAACGGGATCAACAGCATCAATACACCGGCGCTGCGCAACCTGCGCTCACGCTCTCGGGCTGCGGTGCGTAATGACCCCTATGCCTACAACGTGATCGACAAGCGCGTCAGCAACTTGATCGGTACCGGCATCACGCCTAGGCCCAAGACAGACGACGAAGCGCTGCGCAAACTGCTGCAGGAGCTTTGGGACGACTGGGTCGATGAATCGGACGCCGATGAGCGCACCGACTTCAACGGTCAACAGGCGCTGGTGGCGCGCACGGTGGAAACCTCCGGCGAGTGCTTTGTTCGACTGCGACCTCGAAGCCTGAACGAAGGGCTGGCGGTGCCGCTGCAACTACAGATCCTGGCGCCGGAATTCGTACCGCACGACAAGTATGAGTCCACTAAAAGCGGCAACGTAATTCGTGCCGGCATTGAGTTCACGCCGGGCGGCAAGCGAGTGGCGTACTGGATGTACTTGTCACACCCGCGTGACGCTTCTTCATTGAACGCCGGTTACAACCAGTTGGTAAGGGTACCGGCCACGCAGGTGCTGCACATCTTTGAGCCAGTCGAACCGGGTCAACTGCGCGGCGTGCCGCGCTTGTCGCCGGTGCTCAAGCGCTTGCGCAGTCTGGACAATTACGATGACGCGGTGTTGTTCCGCCAGGAGGTGGCCAACCTCTTCGCCGGCTTCATCAGCCGACCGCCGCCGGAGTCTGGGCCCGTGCCGCGAGATCCGGTGACCGGCCAACCGTTGACCCTTGATCGTGACGGCTTCACGCCGATGGTGGCGCTTGAACCCGGCACCATGCAGGAGCTGGGGCCAGGTGAAGAAGTCGAATTCTCCAAGCCCCCGGATGCGGGCAACAACTATCCCGACTTCATGCGTCAGCAGCTGATGGCGGCTGCCGCGGGAACAGGCACGCCCTACGAGATCCTCACCGGCGACATGCGTGAGGTCAACGATCGGGCTTTGCGGGTTGTGCTCAACGAGTTTCGCCGCCGGCTGGAACAGCTGCAATTCACCGTTTACGTGCACCAGCTTTGCCGTCCGGTACGCGCCGCCTGGATGGACATGGCGGTGCTGTCGGGTGCCCTGGAGCTGGACGACTACGCCCAGCGTCGCCGCGTATACCTGCGCACCCGCTGGGTGCCACAAGGCTGGGCCTACATCCAGCCAGTGCAAGACGTACAGGCCCGACGGATGGAAGTGCAGGCGGGATTCGCTTCTCGCAGCGAAATGGTACTGCGCACCGGTTACGACGCGGAAACGGTTGATGCGGAAAACGCCGCCGACCTGGCCCGGGCCACCACTCTTGGCCTCAATTACAACACTCTCGACGCAGTCGTCCTCACCGACGACACCAAGGAGCAACCATGAGCAAGAACAAGCGCCCGCGCATTTACAACCGCGCCGGCCAACAGGTGCCGGTGCAGGACAAAACCTGGTACGCGCTGCACGCCAGCGGCGAGGCCGCCGAGCGCGTGATCGAGGTCTTCGTCTACGGCGAGATTGGTACCTGGGGCATCACCGCCAATCAGTTCGTACAGGATCTGCGCGCGATGGACGACGGCGTCTCGCCGGTTATCGCGGCATTCAACAGCATTGGCGGTGACCTGTTCGATGGCCTGGCCATGCACAACGCGCTTTCCCGATTGGGCGAACGCTGCACCGGCCGGATTGATGCACTGGCCGCCAGTGCTGCCAGCGTGGCGGTATGCGGTGCTCACCGCGTGGTGATCGCCTCCAACGCCATGTTGATGATTCACAACCCGTGGACCTATGCGGCGGGGGATGCTGAAGACTTCCGAAAGGTGGCCGACGTGCTCGACCAGACCATGGAAGCGATCATCGCGGCCTACAAGGCCAAGGCGCCGGACATTGATGAGTTCGAGTTGCGGCGACTAGTCGCCGCTGAAACCTGGCTCACTGCCAACGAAGCGTTGGCCTTGGGCCTGGCGGATGAGATCGGCGACGGCGTCACGGTCAAAGCATGTCTCGGCCAGGGCGCCGTGCTGCAGCGCTACCAACACGCGCCGGCCGAATTGTTGGCTCAGCTGGATGAGCCGCCCGAGCCGGATCAGGAATTGGAACCGGTGGATCCGCCGCAAACGCCTCACGTGGTCGACGCCGCTAAGCTGGCATTGATGATCACTCAACGCTGCGCCGAATCGGGGATCAGCAACCTGGTCGCACCGGTGCTGAGTTCCACGAAGCTTGAAAGCGAAGCGATCGTCGAGGCCGGTTTGGCCCGAGCGAAAGCAATCAACGATCTCTGTGTCGCAGCACGCCTGCCCGAGTTCAGTGCTGAGTTTGTATCTGCCGGCCTGGACGCCGCAGCAGTGCGTGCACGGCTTTTCGACAAGATTGTTGGCAGTGGCAAAGGGTTCGAAATCGACAGCAGTTTGCCGCTCGATGACGATCCTCCGCCCAAGGTTCAAGCCAAAAAAATTGATCAACCCTCAATCTGGTCGGCACGCCAATCGGCACATACCGGCAAATCAGGAGCCAGAAAATGACTATTCAACGAGAGCCGATGCACGCGGGTGAGTTCCTCCTCTCCGAAGGCGCCGGCACCATTTCCCGCGAGGCCATCAACGTGGCCGCTGGCCCCGCGTTGGAGCCAGGCCAGATCCTCGGTCTGGTCAGCCTGACGGGCGAGTTTTCCCCATACGAGCCGACCGCCGAGGACGGTAGCGAGATTGCCGTGGCGATCCTGTACGGCCCGCTGGGCGAATCGGATGTTGTCCGTCGTGGCCGCGCGGTGGTGCGCCTGGCCGAAGTCAGTGAAGCGCATCTGACCGGCCTGGACCCTGCTGCAGAGAAAGCCTTGGCGGCTCACCACCTGATCGTTCGTTAAGACGACCACCCCTGATTACCGAACCCGCCCACTGCGGGTTTTTTGCATTCTGGAGATAGCTTCATGGCTGACATTGCAATTTTTAACGATGACGCGTTCTCGGTTTCTTCGCTGACCGCCGCCATCAACGAACAGGAATACATGCCGGGCCGGATCAGCAGCCTCGGCCTGTTCCAGGAAGAGGGCATCACCACCCTGACCGTGCAGATCGAGAAGGACGGTGACACCCTCGCGTTGGTGCCTGCCGGTGAGCGTGGTACCTCTGGCCTGGTGGTCGCCGGTACCAAGCGCACCATGATCCCGTTCAACACCGTGCACCTGCCTCAACGCTTCGCCATCAAGTCCGACGAGATCCAGGGTATCCGCGCCTTCGGTACGCGGTCGGAGTTGCAGGCCGTGCAGGACGTGGTGAATAAGCGCCTGGCCAAAGCACGCCGGCAGCTCGATGCTACCCACGAGTTCCAGCGCATGGGCGCGTTGAACGGCCAAATCCTGGACGCGGACGGGTCCACGGTGTTGCTGGACATCTACAAAACTTTCGGCGTGAGCCGCAAAAAGATGTCCATGGGCCTCAACAGTGCCGATACGGAACTGCGGGTCAAATGCGGTGAGGCATTGGATCTGCAGGAAGATGCACTCGGCAGCGTCACCAGCACCGGCTCCCGTGCGCTGTGTGGCAAAAACTTCTGGAACAAGCTGATCGTCCACAAGTCGGTCAAGGAGACCTACCTCAACAGTCAGCAGGCGGCGGCGTTGCGTGGCGATGCCCGTGAGAGTTTCGAGTTCGGCGGCATCGTGTGGGAGCGTTATCGCGGCAAGATTGCCGGCGTGACCTTTGTCCACGACGACAAGGCATTGCTGATTCCTGAAGGTGTGCCTGACCTGTACATCTCCGTGTTTGCGCCGGCCGATTACATGGAAACGGTCAATACCGAAGGTGTGCCGTACTACAGCAAAATCGAACCGTTGCCGTTCAACAAGGGCATGGCCGGCGAAGCACAGTCGAACCCACTGCACCTGTGCACCCGTCCGCTGGCTCAGATCCTGCTGGAGCTCTGATCATGGGCTTTCGCGATCTGATCGCCGAGGTGGATGCCGTGGTGTTCGAAACCTTGGGCGACTCCGCGCGGATCGAGGGTCGCGACGAACCGGTGCTCGGCATGTTTGCTGCGCCCTGGCTGCAGCCCAAGATCGGCAGGCTCAACACCGGTTTGCGCGAGCCGCGTTTTGAGATCCGCGTCAGCGATTCTCACGGCCTGGAACAGGGAATGCTCGTCACCATCGAGCTGCCCGAACTGGATGGCGGTGGTGATTACGACCTGCTCCAGTTGGAGCCCAGCGGAGATGGCCTCGTTGCCTTGATCCTGAGGATGCGCGCATGAGTGTCGGCAGCTACTACAAATCCTCGGCCGGTGGCGGGACGCTCACCATCCAGTCATCGGCCACCGATCTGAAAGCGTTCGAGGACTTCGCCAAGCTGGTACCGAAAGCGGCGGCTGCCGCCCAACGTCGTGCGATCAACAAGACGTTGGGCTGGCTGCGTACGCACATCGCCCGGGCTGTCGGGCGACAGGAGCGCATTGCCGTGGCAGCGGTCCGCCAGAGACTGCGGGCGTATCCGGTTTCGGGACGTGCCGCGAGCGGCAAGTTGTGGTTCGGCCTCAATGCCATTGAGGCAAGTCGGATCGGGCGCGCGCGGCAGTCGAGCAACGGTGTGTCGGTTGCCGGGCGGCGATACCAGGGCGCATTCCTCAAGCAGGTCTACGGCAACAAGTCCGATATCTGGATCCGTACCGCGAGCAAGCATTTCAATGCGGACGATTACCCCGACAGCACGGTGTCAGGAGCGGGCGGGGCCAGCTCAGGTTGGGTCGCGGAAAACGGCAGTCGTTTTCCACTGGCGAAGGCCAAGGTCTCGCTGGAGCAGGCAAGACCGCACTTCGACGAATGGACCACGCGCGCGCATGCTCGCTTGCTGGAAATCCTCAAGCAAGAGTTCAACTTTGAGCTGCAGAAGTACCTGAAGGGGACGGCAAATGCCTGACGAGCCTTTTAGCCTCGATCAGCTCTACCGAGCGATTGAGCAGCACCTGCAGAGCAATCTGTCAGGTATCCAAGCCGTGGCGGCGTGGCCCAGCATTAAGGACCGCATCGCCTTGCCGGTGGTCTTCCTGGAAATGGCGGAAATCGAACCGGGTACGGACATCGGTACCGGCGAGACAACACTGATTTGTCGTTTCGAAGCGCGGATCATTGTCGACCCGCTCAAGCCCAAGCATTGCCAGCAGGCCGCGCACCTGGCGGCGCAAATGGCCGTGCTGTTGCGGCTGCAAACCTGGGGGCTGCCGGTGGAGCCGGCTGAGTTCACTCAGGCCATGCAGGACTGGACCAAGCCCGAGCTGGATGGTTATACCGTCTGGCTGGTGGAGTGGATCCATCAGCTTTACCTGGGCGCCGAGGAATGGCCGTGGCCAGATGAGCCACCGGGCACACTGGTGATTGACGTCGCGCCGGGCGATGGTCCGATTCAGCCGGAGGCCTTATGAGCTACCCCAGTGCTGAGCATGATCGGATGATTGCCGCCATGCTGATGCCATGTGTGGTGGTTGGCGTGGATCTGGCGGCGGCCATGGTGCGTGTGTCGGCCGGCGAGTGGACCAGTGCCTGGGTGCGCTGGCACAGCCTCGCGGCCGGCAAGGCGCGCCACTGGCGGGCGCCAAGTGTTGGTGAGCAGGGAGTGTTGTTCAACCCCAGCGGTCAAGCGGGCATGGGGACGTTCATTCCGGGGCTGTACGGCAATGCCGGTGCGCAACCGGATAACCGCGACCACGTCGAGACCTGGCGCTTCGATGATGGCGGTTCCCTGGTCTACGACTGGGAGGCCAAGAGCTACACCGTCACCGTGCCGAGTGGCCAGGTGATCACCAGGGTGGGCCCAACGGAATCGGTCACGACCGACGACAGCGTCACCGTAACCACGGTCAACATCAAGCTTGTCGCTGCTGTGGAAATACAGGGGCCGTTACGCGTAACGGAAGGCGTTGAAGTGGGCGGCGCCCTGCACGCGGTAGGAGACATCACCAGTGCCGGCAATATTCTGGCCACCGGGAACAGCGACAACCACCACACGCATTAATCAAAACCCTTTCTAAGCCCGCCTTGTGCGGGTTTTTTATTCCTGGAGAAAACATGGCCAAGCCTACCGAGTTGCCCGTCGACAGCCCCACGCCGCCCCGCGATCTGGTGCTGATGTTTCGCGACAAGGTCTTCACCTCGCGCACCCTGATCATCCCGAACAGCAAGCGCACCTTGGCAGTGGCCAAGGGTGTCGTCGAGGTGTCGGCGTCCGATGAGCAGGCCGTTAGCTACCTGAAGTCCCATCAAGAGTTCGAAGCCTAGGAGTGATTTAAATGATCGGAATGGATCGCCATACCGGGCAACCCATCTCCGGCATTGAGCACCTGCGCCAGTCAATGGCTGATGTGTTGAGTACGTCACTCGGCAGTCGCCGGCACCGTCCGGAGTACGGCAGCAAGTTACGTTCTTACGTCGACATGCCGGTAAACGAAGGCTGGAAAAGCTCGGTACAGGCCGAGGCAGTCCGCGCCTTGCAGCGCTGGGAGTCGCGGCTAAAGCTGGAACGGGTCCGCGTGCTGTCGGTGCTGGGCGGCAAGGTCGAGTTGAGCCTGGCCGGTGAGTACCTGGGCGACAGTTTTGTGGTGGAGGTCAGTGTATGAGCACTGTCGTGGATCTGTCGGCGCTACCGGCGCCGGATGTGCTGGAACCGCTGGACTTCGAGGAAACCTATCAAGAGGGCTTGGCCATCTTTCGCAGCTACATGGGCGAAAACTGGACGGCGACGCTTGAGAGTGATCCGGTGACCAAGCTGTTGGAGGTTGGGGCGTACAACAAAGTCGGCGATCGGGCCCGGGTCAATGATGCCGGCAAGGCGCTGTTGCTCGCCCATGCCATCCGCAGTGATCTGGATCATCTGGGAGCCAACGTCAATTTGCCGCGGCTGGTGATCCAGGCGGAGGATCTGCTGGCCGTGCCGCCGGTGGCCAAGGTCATGGAGCTGGACGACCCCTATCGCGAGCGTATCCAGTTGGCCTATGAGGGGTTGACCACGGCGGGCCCGCGTAACAGCTACATCCTGCACGCACGCAACGCGTCAGGCCTGGTGGCGGATGCCACGGCGGAAAGTCCGTCGCCGTGCTATGTGGATGTCACGGTACTGAGTTCCGAAGGGAGGGGTGTGGCCAGTCCTGAGCTGCTGGCGACCGTTGATGCGGCGCTGAATGACGAGGATGTCCGGCCGGTGGCCGATCGGGTGACGGTGCGCGGCGCGCAAATCATCGACTACCGCATTGATGCGGTGTTGCATATGACCGGTGCAGGTCCCGAGGTCGACGCCAGTCTGGCCGAGGCCAAGCGGCGCCTGGCGGCGTGGATCAATCCCCGTAAACGCCTTGGGGTGGAGGTGGCGCGTTCGGCTGTTGACGCCCAGTTGCATGTTGCCGGCGTTTCCCGGGTCGAGCTGATCGACTGGGTCGACCTGGCCCCGACCAAGGCTCAGGCGGCTTACTGCTTGGGCTATACGGTGGTGCTGGCGGGTGCGACATGAAAAGCCTGCTGCCGAGCAATAGCACTCAACTGGAGCGGGCTCTGGAGGCGGCGTTTTATGAGCGCACCATTGTCCCATTGCGCACCTTGTACAACGCCGACACCTGTCCGGCGCATTTGCTGCCGCATCTGGCGTGGGCCTGGTCGGTCGATCGCTGGGATTATCGGTGGTCGGAAGCGACCAAGCGCGCGGCCATCAAGGCCTCTTATTACATCCACAAGCACAAGGGCACCATCGGCGCCCTGCGTCGCGTCGTCGAGCCGCTGGGCTACCTGATCGAGATTATCGAGTGGTTCAAGACGGTGCCCGAAGGCGTGCCGGGCACCTTCGCGCTCAAGGTTGGTGTGCTGGACACCGGTATCACCGAGGAAATGTATCAAGAGCTTGAGCGGCTGATTGATGACGCCAAGCCGGTCACACGCAAGTTGACTGGCCTGGCGATCAGTCTCGAAACGAAAGGCCATTTGAATATCGACGCCTGCGTATATGAGGGCGACGAAATTGACGTGTATCCGCCGGTGGTGCGTGACATCGAGGTCACAGGTCGCTTTGCTCGTCGCCGGAGCACTCACATCCTGG